>NZ_JBLROA010000009.1:0-141261 GCF_047921505.1 Micromonospora sp. SL1-18
GGGAGGACACCATGGACGTCCTGCATGATCGATGCGCCGCGTTGGACGTTGCCAAGGACGAGGTCAAGGTCTGCCTACGAACCCCCGGCAAACGCCGCAACACCCACCACACCGAGGTCCGCACGTTCACCACGATGACCAACTCGCTGCTGGCGATGCGCGACTGGCTGATCGCCGAACAGGTGTCGCTGGTGGTCATGGAGGCCACCGGCGACTACTGGCGCTCACCGTTCTACCTACTCGAAGATGCCCTCAACGTCGAGCTGATCAACGCCAAGCACGCCAAGGCCCTGCCCGGCCGCAAAAGCGACGTCGCCGACTCGGTCTGGCTGTGCCAGCTGGGCGAGTGCGGGCTGCTGCGCGCCAGCTTCGTGCCTCCCGAGCCGATCCGCCAGCTGCGTGACCTCACCCGCTACCGGCAGGTCCTGCAACAAGAACGCACCCGCGAAGCCCAACGCCTGGAGAAGGAACTCGAAGACGCCGGGATCAAACTGTCGGTGGTGGCCACCGACATCCTCGGCGTCTCCGGGCGGGCCATGCTCGGCGCGCTCATCGACGGTGAACGCGACGTGGAAGTCCTCGCCGACCTCGCCCGAGGCCGGATGCGCCCGAAGATCCCCGACCTGCAAGAAGCCATGGTCGGACGCTTCGGCCCCCACCACGCGTTCCTATGCCGTATGCACCTGGACCGCATCGACGGCATCGACCGCGACATCACCGCCCTGTCACAGCGAATCGACGCCGCGATGACCCCGTTTCAGGACCTGCTGACCCGCCTAGACACCATCCCCGGGGTCAACCAGCACGTCGCGCAGGTCATCATCGCCGAGACCGGCGGCGACATGTCCCAGTTCCCCACTCCCGCGCATCTGGCCTCCTGGGCCGGGGTCTGCCCCGGCAACCACGCCTCCGGCGGCAAACGCAAGTCCGGCAAGACCCGCAAAGGCGACCACTGGCTCACCGCCAGCCTCGGCGTCGCCGCCCTGGCCGCCCTCCGCAGCAAGAACACCTACCTGGCCGCCCAATACCGACGCCTGGTCCGCCGGCTAGGCAACAAACAGAAAGCCATCGTCGCCCTGGAACACTCCATCCTGACCTCGGTCTGGCACATGCTCACCAACACCACCGACTACCACGACCTCGGCGGGGACTACTTCCTACGCCGCGACCCCGAACGCGAACGCCGCCGCGCCATCACCGCCCTCAACAAACTCGGCTACACCGTCACCCTCAACCCCATCCAACCCACCCAGCCCGCCGCATGATCCAGTGACCAGCACCGACCGCCACTCACGGGGTCATTTTCGAGCTAGTGTGCGGCAACCCGTGGTCTCGTCATCGGTTTTGACCACAACATGCCGCACATCGAGGCCGAAGGCGTCGCGGTTGACGCATCGAGACAAGCTGATCAGAATGAGCGGCAGAGCCAGGTCTGCCCACCGGCGTGAGGGCACCGACGGCGAGGCCGCCGTCGCAGTCGCCGGTGCATCCCCCGTGAGTGGCCGTCCACGTGGCACGGCCCGTCGCGCTCTGTCCGCGTACTCGATGATGAGCGGGCCGTCTCCCTTGGTCTTTCCGCCCGCGGCGCTCCCGCGGCGCGGGCATCCGAAGTGGAGCTCGCAATGTCCCGACCCACCGCTCTCGGCGGCGCCCTCGCGGCGCTCGCCACCGCCGCGGCCGGCATCCTCGTCGCCGCCGCCGTCAGCACCAACCCGGCTGTCGCCGCCGTCGGCGGCACCGGCACCGGTTACCTGCACACCAGCGGTAACAAGATCATCGACAGTACGGGGGCCACGGTCCGGCTCACCGGCATCAACTGGTTCGGCATGGAGACCGACAACAAGACCTTCCACGGTCTGTGGTCGAGCAACCCGTGGCGCAACCAGCTCGACACCATGGCGCAGTTGGGCTACAACACGCTGCGCGTCCCGTACTCGAACGACGCGCTGAAGCCGGGCGCGACAGCCACCAGCATCAACGACTACGTCAACCCGGACCTGGCCGGGCTCTCTCCGTTGCAGATCCTCGACAAGGTCATCGGCTACGCGGGCAGCAAGGGGATGCGGGTCATCCTGGACCGGCACCGGCCCACCTCGGCCGGGCAGTCCGCGCTCTGGTACACCTCCACGGTCTCGGAGGCGACCTGGATCAACGACTGGAAGATGCTGGCCCAGCGGTACGCCGGCAACAGCACGGTCATCGGCGCGGACCTGCACAACGAGCCGCACGCCGAGGGCACCAACCCGAACGCCACCGGCGCCTGCTGGGGCTGCGGCGACACCGCCCGCGACTGGCGGCTGGCCGCCGAGCGGGCCGGCAACGCGATCCTCGGGGTGCAGCCGAACTGGCTGATCTTCGTGGAGGGGGTGAGCTGCCCCAGCGGCGGGCAGCCGAACGTCTGGAACGGCGAAACCGAAGACTGCGGCTGGTGGGGTGGCAACCTCTCCAAGGCCGGGCAGTTCCCGGTCCGGCTGAACGTGGCCAACCGGCTGGTCTACTCCCCGCACGAGTACGCGACCTCGGTCTACCGCCAGCCGTGGTTCGACGACCCGACCTACCCGGCGAACATGCCGGGCATCTGGGACAACTACTGGGGTTACCTCTACAAGCAGAACATCGCGCCGATCATGATGGGCGAGTTCGGCACCACGCTCCAGGACCCGAAGGACAAGGTGTGGCTGCAGAACCTGCTCGCGTACACCGGGACCGGGGTGAACGGAATGTCCTTCACCTACTGGTCGTGGAACCCGAACTCGGGTGACACCGGCGGCATCGCGAACGACGACTGGACCACCATCAACCAGGCCAAGCAGAGCATCATCCAGCCGTACCTGATCCCGCCGGTGGGCGGCGGCAGCCCGTCACCGACCGTCTCCCCGACCGGCACGGCATCGCCCACCGCGCCTCCGCCGACCGGGGCCTGCACCGCCACCTACAACCAGGTAAACGCGTGGCAGGGCGGCTTCCAGGGCGAACTGACGGTGAAGAACACCGGCACCGCCACGTTGAACCCGTGGTCGGTGACCTGGACCTGGCCGTCCGGGGTGACCCTCGCCAGCGGCTGGAACGCCACCGTCACCCAGTCCGGCACCACGGTCACCGCCGCCGCGCCCGACTGGGCGAGGTCCCTCGCGCCGGGTGCCTCGGCGACCATCGGCTTCACCGCCAACGGCACCGCCGCCGCGCCCGGCGCGGTCAAGCTCAACAGCGTCGCCTGCTGAACCTTCCGCCACCCCGGGACCGGCGGCCGTCACCGACACGTGGCGGCCGCCGGTCTTTACATCGATGCTCGTCTGTGTTTTCCCCGGGAAACGTTACCGATCCGTCGGGCAAACGTTTACACGGAGCCGCTTCTCAGGGCAGCACGTCCACTCCGGGCCCGCCACCACCGAGGGGAAGCACCATGCGCATCACGTCACGACGTCCCACCGCCCTACTCGCCGCAGCCGCCACCTCCGCGGTGCTCCTCGCCGGGGCCCTCACCGCCGCCACCTGACCGGCCACGGCCGCGCCGACCGACCTGGTCGGCTGGGCCACCGAGAACGGTGGCACCACCGGCGGCGGCAGCGCTCCGACCACCACGGTCACCAGTGCCTCGGCCCTCACCGCAGCCGTCTGCTCCAGCGGCGCGGCGGTCATCCGGGTCTCCGGCACCATCACCTGCTCCGGCATGCTGCAGGTCCGGTCCAACAAGACCATCCTGGGCAACGCCGGCGCGACCATCTCCGGCTGCGGCTTCAACATCAGCGGCGACCGCAACGTCATCATCCGGAACATCATGTTCCAGAACTGGAACGACGACGCGATCAACATCCAGGAGTCGGCGAACAACATCTGGATCGACCACAACACCTTCACCAACGGCTACGACGGCGTGGTCGACATCAAGCGGGGCTCGGACTTCATCACCGTCTCCTGGAACCGGGTGTACCGCCACGACAAGACGATGCTGCTCGGACACGACGACGCCAACGCCGCCCAGGACACCGGCCACCTGCGGGTGACCTACCACCACAACTGGTTCGACGCCAGCACCCAGCGCCACCCCCGGGTCCGCTTCGGCAACCCGGTGCACGTGTACAACAACTTCTACAACAACAACAGCGGCTACGGCGTGGCCTCGACCATGAGCGCCGGGGTCCTCGTCGAGGGCAACTACTTCGAGAACGTCAAGGACCCGTACCACCTCGGAGAGGCCGACTCCGGGCCGGGCACCCTGGTCGCCCGCAACAACTACTTCGTCAACTCGGGCAGCGGCCAGGCCGGCGGCAGCGTGGCCGGCATCCCGTACCCGTACACCCTCGACAGCGCGAGCAGCGTCAAGTCGATCGTGACAGGCGGCGCGGGCGCCGGGCGGATCACGGTCTGACCCACCATCGGTCGGGGCCCGCCGCGCCGGCGGGCCCCGACCGTCGTCAGTGGGCCCCCGACCGTCGTCAGTGGGCGGCGCAGCCGGTCGTCGGCGCGGGCGCCGCGGCCGGGGCGCCGACCGTGGGCAGTCCGAGCAGCACCCCCGGGGTACGCGGAGACCGTCCCGCCTCGGCGGCGTCGCCGGCCCGGGTACGCCGGTGCGACACCGGCTCGCCGTCGGCGTTGAGGTGGTGCGGGGCGGCGTAGGTGATCGTGGTGTGCACGATGTCGCCGGGGCGGATCTGCCCGGCCAGGGCGCCCGTCGCGAAGTGGACCAGGCGGCCGTCCCGGGCTCGGCCGGACATTCGGCCGGTGCGCTCGTCCTTGCGCCCCTCGCCGACGGCGACCAGCACCTCGACGGTCTCCCCCACCAGCTTCTTGTTCTCCGCCCAGGTGATCTCCTCCACCGTGGCGATGAGCCGTTCGTAGCGCTCCTGCACGACCTGCTTGGAGAGTTGGCCGTCCATGGTCGCGGCCGGGGTGCCGGGCCGCTTGGAGTACTGGAAGGTGAACGCCGAGGCGAACCGCGCCTCGCGGACCACGTCGAGGGTCCGCTCGAAGTCGGCCTCGGTCTCGCCGGGGAAGCCGACGATGATGTCCGTGGTGATCGCCGCGTCCGGCATCGCCGCCCGGACCTTCTCGATGATGCCCAGGTACTTCTCCGACCGGTACGACCGGCGCATCGCGCGGAGCACGTCGTCGGAGCCGGACTGCAACGGCATGTGCAGCGAGTGGCAGACGTTCGGCGTCTCGGCCATCGCGGCGATCACGTCGTCGGTGAAGTCCTTCGGGTGCGGGCTGGTGAACCGGACCCGCTCCAGGCCGTCGATGTCGCCGCAGGCGCGCAGCAACTTGCCGAACGCGTATCGGTCACCGAACTCGACGCCGTAGGAGTTGACGTTCTGCCCGAGCAGGGTCACCTCCAGCACGCCCTCGTCGACCAGGGCGCGTACCTCGGAGAGGATGTCGCCGGGGCGGCGGTCCTTCTCCTTGCCGCGCAGGGCGGGCACGATGCAGAACGTGCAGGTGTTGTTGCAGCCGACGGAGATCGACACCCAGCCGGCGTACGTCGACTCGCGGCGGGCCGGCAGCGTGGAGGGGAACACCTCGAGGGACTCGAGGATCTCCACCTCGGCGGCGGCGTTGTGCCGGGCCCGCTCCAGCAGCACCGGCAGTGAGCCGAGGTTGTGCGTGCCGAAGACCACGTCCACCCAGGGCGCCTTGCGGACGATCTCGCCGCGGTCCTTCTGGGCCAGGCAGCCGCCGACCGCGATCTGCATCCCGGGGTGCTTGTCCTTGACGGGGCGCAGATGACCCAGGTTGCCGTAGAGCCGATTGTCGGCGTTCTCCCGTACGGCGCAGGTGTTGAACACCACCACGTCGGGCTGCTCGTCGGCCTCGGCGGCGCGCAGGTACCCGGCCTGTTCGAGCAGGCCGGAGATGCGCTCGGAGTCGTGCACGTTCATCTGGCAGCCGTACGTGCGCACCTGGTAGGTGCGCGGGCTGCCCGCGGCTGCGGTAGTCATGACCCGGACAGCGTATCCGGGCCGAGCTGGTCGGACCGAACGAGGAGGAGCCGTGTGCCGGCCCTGCTCGACCAGCTGGTGGTCCGGGGCCAGCGCCCGGCGGCCCGGGCCTGACCCGGGCCGCCGCCCTCGCTGCGGGTCAGGCGGCGGCGAGGGCCGGGGCGACCGAGTCGGGCCCCCACTGCGAGCGGTGACACTGCGACCAGCCCCGACAGCCGGGGTGGGCCGCGGTGCAGAGCCGCTGGTCGCTGAGCACCTCACCCTCGTCGGTCTCGACGACGTCGAAGTGCACCGGGCGGATCGTGCCGTCCGGGGCGACGAGCAGGTGCCGCCCGGCGTCGAGGGTGTCGTCGCGCATCAGGCAGTTGCGGTCCAGCAGCCGGGCCAGCGCCGCGATGCTGGGCAGCTCGGGCAGGCCCTCGGGCACCCCGTAGCAGTCGACCATGGTGCCGTAAACCCCCGGCGCCTCCCACACGTCGCAGATGACCGCGTACGCGGGAAGTCGGGCCGAGTCGGCGGCGGCGAGGGGCATCACCACCCGGCCGAGCGCCTCGGCCAACGCCGGGTAGACCTCCACCGGCGCCGCACCGTCGATTCTCCAGTTCCACAGCTCGGTCATGCCGCCTCCTCGCTGTGCTCGTCCCACCGGCCTCCGGATCGGGCCTTACTGACGATGGTGGGGTGCATATGGCCTCAGCCGGGGGCAAGTTACCGGTCTGTGACCATTCCGGGCAAAATTTCCTCCGACACCATTGCTCAGAGTGGCGGGAAGATGACAGTTTATCGGGTATGGTGCCCCGCCGGAGGCAGCGACATGGGGGTTCAGCGGACCCGGACCAGATGCTCGCCGGCGGCCAACAGCTCGCCGATCACCGTGCCGCCGGGCACCTCGCCCGCGACCAGCAGCCCGCCGGAGGTCTGCGCGTCGGCCAGCAGCAGCCGCTCCCCCTCGTCGTGGCCGCCGAAGTCGGTCCACGGGGTCACCCAGTCCAGGTTGCGCCGGGTGCCGCCGCTGACGTGCCCGTCGCGCACCGCCTCCCGGGCCTCGGGCAGGTACGGCACGGCCGCCGCGTCGATCGCGACGGTGAGCCGGCTGGCCCGGGCCAGCTTCGAGGCGTGCCCGAGCAGCCCGAAACCGGTGACATCGGTCCCGCAGCGGATGCCGGCGGCGACCGCCGCCCGGGCCGCGTCCCGGTTGAGCCTGGTCATCGCGGCGACCGCCGCCGGGAACCGCTCCCCGGTCCGCTTGTGCCGGGTGTTCAACACCCCCACGCCGAGCGGCTTGGTCAGCGACAACGGCAGGCCGGCCCGGCCGGCGTCCAGTGTGATCAGCTCCTCCGGCCGGACCACCCCGGTGACGGCGAGGCCGTACTTCGGGCCGTCGTCGTCCACGCTGTGCCCGCCGGCCAGGTGGCAGCCGGCCTCCCGGGCCACGTCCTGCCCGCCGCGCAGCACCTCCCGGGCCAACTCCAACGGGAGTACGTCCCGAGGCCAGCAGAGCAGGTTGAGCGCGACGAGCGGGGTGCCGCCCATCGCGTACACGTCGGACAGCGCGTTGGCGGCGGCGATCCGGCCCCAGTCGTACGCGTCGTCCACCACCGGCGTGAAGAAGTCGGCGGTGCTGACCAGCCCCGTCCGCTCGTCCAGCCGGACCACCGCGGCGTCGTCGCCGTGGTCCTGGCCGACCAGGAGGTCGGCGGCGCCGCCGACCGGTCCGAGCCCGGCGACCATGGCCTCCAACTCGCCCGGGGGAATCTTGCAGGCGCAGCCACCGCCGCGGGCGTAATCGGTCAGCCTGAGCGGCTCGGTCATCCCCACATGATCTCCTTCAGCTGTCCGGGTCGCCACCCGAACGGGCCGGTCCCTGACGGAATTCGGACTCTCAGGCATACCGGTGACTGGTGTTACCGCTCCGTGACCATTCGAGTTGCGTCCTGACACATCGCCCCGCCTACAGTGGCCCAACCGGGGGAACGATCGCCCCCGGCTTTCCGCCACGGACGACAGGGACGACAGGGACGGTGGACGACGTGACGACGGGCGAACCGCTCATCGTGCTGGACGGGGTCAACAAGTGGTTCGGCCCCCTGCACGTGCTTGACGACGTCTCGCTTTCCGTCGGCAAGGGTGAGGTGGTCGTCGTGATCGGCCCCTCGGGCTCCGGCAAGTCGACGCTCTGCCGAACGGTCAACCGGCTGGAGCCCATCGACTCGGGCACCATCACCTTCGACGGCACCCCGCTGCCCGCCGAGGGGAAGGCCCTCGCCAAGCTGCGCAGCGAGGTCGGCATGGTCTTCCAGTCGTTCAACCTCTTCGCGCACAAGACCATCCTGGAGAACGTCACCCTCGGCCCGCTGAAGGTCCGCAAGGAGAAGCCGGCCGCCGTACGCGAGCGCGGCCTGGCCCTGCTCGACCGGGTCGGCATCGCCAACCAGGCCGCCAAGTACCCGGCGCAGCTCTCCGGCGGGCAGCAGCAGCGGGCGGCGATCGCCCGCGCGCTGGCCATGCAGCCCAAGGCGATGCTCTTCGACGAGCCGACCAGCGCACTGGACCCGGAGATGGTCGGCGAGGTGCTGGACGTGATGGCCTCGCTGGCCCGCGACGGCATGACCATGGTCGTGGTCACCCACGAGATGGGCTTCGCCCGGCACGCGGCGAACCGGGTGATCTTCATGGCCGACGGCAGGCTCGTCGAGGACGCCCCGCCGACCGAGTTCTTCGCGAACCCGCGCAGCGAGCGGGCCAAGGACTTCCTCTCCAAGATCCTCACGCACTGAGCATCCGTAGTGGAGCGCGCCGGCCTCCGGCGGCTCCTTCGAAGAAGGAGATGATTATGCGTTACAAGCGCGTGGCCGCGGTCGCCGCGGCGGCGACCCTGGCGCTCGGCCTGGCCGCCTGCGGTGGTGACAGCAATGAGGGCACCGGCGCCGGCAGCAAGTCCTTCAAGGCCGGCAGCACCATGGAGCGGCTGAGCAAGGCGCAGAAGATCAAGGTCGGCACCAAGTTCGACCAGCCGGGCTTCGGCCAGAAGGGCCTGTCGGGCAAGCCGGAGGGCTTCGACGTCGAGATTGCGAAGCTCGTCGTCAAGGAGCTCGGCATCCCCGAGGACAAGATCGAGTACATCGAGACGCCGTCGAAGGTCCGCGAGGACAAGATCGCCGACGGCACCGTCGACCTGATCGCGGCCACCTACACGATCAAGGACGAGCGCAAGGAGCGGGTCTCCTTCGCCGGGCCCTACTACGAGGCCGGCCAGAACATCATGGTGAAGAAGGACGACGCCAGCATCACCGGCCCGGACTCGTTCAAGGACGGCGCCAAGAAGGTCTGCTCGGTCACCGGCTCCACCCCGGCCGAGGAGATCAAGAAGTACGTCAAGGACGTCGCTTCCCAGCTGGTGCTCTTCGACACCTACGACAAGTGCCGGGACGCCCTCAAGGGCGGCCAGGTCGACGCGGTCACCACGGACAACGTGATCCTGCTCGGCTTCATCGCCAAGGACGAGGCTTCCTTCAAGCTCGCCGGCGACAACTTCACCAAGGAGCCGTACGGCATCGGGGTGAAGAAGGACGACACCGACTTCCGCAACTTCATCAACGACGTCCTGGACAAGGCCTTCAAGGACGGCAGCTGGAAGAAGGCCTGGGACGACACCGCCGGCAAGTTCGGCGCGACGCTGGGCGACCCGCCCACGATCGACCGCTACTGATCAAACCGCTGATCTGGAGGGTGGGGAGGAACACCAACCCGTGAGTGTGCTCATCGACAAGTTCGACGTCTTTGCGGGTGGTTTCTGGCTCACCCTCCAGATCTGCGTGCTCGCCGCGATCGGCGCCCTGATCCTGGGCGCCGTCGTGGCGATGCTACGGATCTCCCCGGTGCCGCCGCTGCGCGCCGTCGGCACGGCCTACGTCAACACCTTCCGGAACATGCCGCTGACCGTGGTCATGTTCTTCGCCGCGTTCGGCCTGCCAGCACTCGGGTCGAACGCGGACTTCCTGCGGATCCCCGGGCTGGAGCTGATCTTCCGCCGGCTCGGCACCGACCTGCCGTACTTCCGCTTCGCACTGATCGCGCTGGTGCTCTACACCTCGGCGTTCGTCTGCGAGGCGCTGCGCTCGGGAGTGAACGCGGTGCCCGCGGGACAGGCCGAAGCCGCCCGCTCGCTCGGCCTCACCTTCGGCCAGAACCTGCGCTACGTGGTGCTGCCGCAGTCCTGGAAAGCGTCGGCGGTGCCGCTCGGCTCCGTGATCATCGCCATGATCAAGAACTCCGCGCTGATCGGCTTCTTCGGCGTCGTCGGTGACCTCTCGCAGACCGCCGACCAGCTCACCTCGGCCGGCGGCTACGCCTTCATCCCGGTTGCCATCGGCATCTCCGCCGGTTACCTGATCATGACCGTGCCGCTCGGCGCCCTCCTCGACCGGATCGAGAAGCGACAGGCGGTGGCCCGATGAGCCAGCAGACCGTCCTCTACGACATCCCCGGCCCCCGCCAGCGGCGGATCACCCTGATCAGCAGCCTGGTCGCCGCGGTGGTGCTGCTCGTCGGGGCGTACTTCCTGATCTACCGGCCGCTGGCCGACAAGGGCCAGTTCTCGATGGAGCTGTGGGGCTCGTTGATCGACCCCGCCAACGAGAACTTCTCACTGGTCTGGCACCGGATCGGCATCGGCCTGAAGAACACGTTGATCGCCGCCGCGCTGGCCATCCTGTCCTCGCTGGTGGTGGGGACCCTGCTCGCCGTGCTGCGGATCCAGCTCAAGAGCCTGCTCCGGCGACGCTTCACCGGGCTGGCCGCGCCGGTCGCGTACCTGCTGCGCGGGTTGAGCCTCCTGCTGTCGGCGGTCACCCGGGTCTCCGTCGAGGTGTTCCGCGGCCTCCCGGTCGTGATCACCATCTTCTTCGTGGCCCGCGGCTTCCCCGCCTTCGGCGTCATGTTCGACAACCTCTGGTACCTGGTCATCGGCCTGACCATCTACAACGGGGTGGTCATCGCCGAGATCCTCCGCTCCGGCATGGAGGGGCTGCCCGGCGGCCAGGCGGAGGCCGCGGCCGCGATCGGCCTCTCCCCGCTGCAGGTCACCCGGATGATCCTGCTGCCGCAGGCGTTCCGGATCATGCTCCCGGCGCTGATCAGCCAGCTGGTCGTGGTGCTCAAGGACACCTCGCTGGGCTTCATCATCAGCTACGAGGAGACCCTGAACATCGGCAAGCAGATCATCGGCGTGCTGGGCAACCCGATCCAGGTCTACGTCGTGATCGCCGTGCTCTTCATCGCGGTCAACTACTCGCTGTCCAAGCTGGCCCAGTACGTCCAGCACCGCCTCTCCCGCGGCCGCAAGACCGCCGGCACCCCGGCGCAGAACCTGCCGCCCGCGGCGATCATGTCGCAGGCCGAGGGTACCGGCGGAATCTGATCCGACCCGTACGGTGAAAGGGCCGGCCCGGTTTCCCGGGCCGGCCCTTCTTCGCGTGCGGCCTCAGCGAGCGATCTCGGTGACCCGGGACTCGCGGACCACAGTCACCCGGATCTGGCCGGGATAGGTCAGCTCCTCCTCGACCTGCTTGGCCACGTCCCGCGCGAGGACCGCCGCGCCGATGTCGTCGACCTCCTCCGGCTTGACCATCACCCGAATCTCCCGGCCCGCCTGCATGGCGAAGACCTTCTCCACGCCGACCTTGCCGGCCGCGATCTCCTCGATCCGCTCCAGCCGCTTGACGTACGCCTCCAGGCTCTCCCGCCGGGCCCCCGGCCGGCCGCCCGAGCAGGCGTCCGAGGCCTGGGTGAGCACCGCCTCGATGGTCTGCGGCGGCACCTCGTTGTGGTGCGCCTCGATGGCGTGCACCACGTCCTCGCTCTCGCCGTACTTGCGGGCCATGTCGGCGCCGATGATGGCGTGGCTCCCCTCCACCTCGTGCGTGAGCGCCTTGCCGATGTCGTGCAGGAACGCGCACCGCTTGATCGTCGGCACGTCCAGCCGCAGCTCGGCGGCCATGGTCCCGGCGATGTGCGCGGTCTCCACCAGGTGCTTGAGCACGTTCTGCCCGTACGACGTCCGGTAGCGCAGCCGGCCCAGCAGAGTGACCAGCTCCGGGTGGATCTCGGTGATGCCGACCTCGACCAGGGCGTCCTCGGCGGCCCGATGGCAGAGCTCCTCGACCTCGTGCCGGGCCAGGTCGTAGACCTCCTCGATCCGGTGCGGGTGGATCCGGCCGTCCAGCACCAGCTTCTCCAGGGTGATCCGGCCGATCTCCCGACGTACCGGGTCGAAGCAGGAGAGCAGCACCGCCTCGGGGGTGTCGTCGATGATCAGGTTGACCCCGGTGACCGACTCGAAGGCACGGATGTTGCGCCCCTCCCGGCCGATGATCCGCCCCTTCATCTCATCCCCCGGCAGGTGCAGGACGCTCACCACGCTCTCCGCGGTCTGCTCGCTGGCGACCCGCTGAATGGCGTCCACCACGATGTGCCGCGCCCGCTGCTCGGCGGTGTCACGGGCCTCGGACTCGATGTCCCGGACCAGCAGGACGGCCTCCCGCTTGGCCTGGCCCTCGATCGACTCGACCAGCTCGGCCCGAGCCGCCTCGGCGGTCAGCCCGGCCACCCGCTCCAACTCCCGGCGGCGCTGCTCCTCCGCCTGCGCGAACGCCTGCTCCCGCTCCACCAGGCCGGCCTCCCGAGCGGCCAGGGCGGCGCTGGCGGCGGTGAGCTGCCGTTCCCGCTCGGCGAGCCGCTCCACCTCCTCGGTGTGCAGCCGCTCCCGCTCGTCCATCCGGGCGGCCCGCCGCTCCACCTCGGCGGCCTGCTCGCGGGTGGTCGCGGCGAGCACCGCCACCTCCCGCTCGCCACTGCGCCGGGCGGTGGCGCGCAACTGCTCGGCGTCCGCCTCGGCCTGCTTGTGCGCCCGCTCCAGCACGGTGTCGGCCTCGGCCCGGGCGTCGTCGAGAACCCGCCGCGCCTCGGCCCGGGCCGCCTTCGCCTCCGCCTTGGCGGCGGCCGCCTCCGTCCGGGCCGCGGCGGCGGCCGACCTCGCCACGTCGATCGTGCTGTTCGCCTCGTCGGCGGCGCTGCGTAACGCCGCCAGCGACTGCTCTCGCCGGTCCTTCTCGGCGATGAAGGCCGGGTCCTCCGGGGCGGGCGCGAGGTTGAGCCGGCGCAGGGTGCGGACGCCGACCAGGACGGCACCGACCACCAGTACGGCGAGGAGCAGCACCACCGCGAGGATGAGCATGTCGAAGGCGCTCATACGGCCACCCCGAGTGCGCGGCCGGTGGCGCGCGGAAGACCGGTTAATCTGTGTCGCCCCGCCATGGCCGCCTCCCCTGAACGTCGCGCCGCAGGCGTGGTGCCAACTGGCACGCACCTGCGGCTCTGGACGCCCGACCGAGCGGCTGGCCTTGGGTAGCTTTCCGTCGGCGGTGCCCCGTTGGGCATCGCTGGCGGCCGGTTGCAGTTGTCGGCGGTGCCGGACCGGCCGTCCGGAGCTGCCGTCAAAGGCCGGTTAAGCTGGCCCAAATTGATGCTGTTCTGTTACGGGATCTATGTTGTGCGCTTAGCCTGCGCTGGTCGGGCAATGTGAGCCTGTATGGCGAGGCTAGGTCTCCGAGGGCCGTCTGGTCAAGAACTCATGATCACACCACCCGGACGGAGAGAAGTTGCGGCATCACGCTGCGCCGATCAAATGCCGGACACGCCCGGACAAACCCCACCGACCACAGTGGCCTCAGTCACGTTCCCGACCTGCTCAGCAGGCTCCCGTGCTCGCCCGACCGGCACGCCGGGCCGCCCGACCGGCACGCCGGGCAGCCGGCACGCGCGCAACATCGGGGAAGTTGCTGCCTACCCGCGACGGCAGGCAGCAACTTTCCCGAAGCTGTGCGGATCTCGGACGCGGCCGGTGCTTCGGTGGCGGTGGTCAGTCGAGGGTGCGACGGTCCCGGTGGTCGAGGTCGTTCTCGGCGTCGGCCAGCGCATCGGCGTCGATGTGCTCGGCGAACTCGGCCGCCTCGGCGCTCTGCGCGGCCAGGGCGTCCTTCACCGCGCGGATCGCCACGCCCGGCGCGTACCCCTTGCGGGCCAGCATGCCGACGAGGCGGCGGAACACCGCGTCCGGCTCGCCCCTGGTGGCGCGCAGCTTCCGCTCCACCAGGGCGCGGGCCGTCTCCGCCTCGGTCTCCTCGTCCAGCTCGCCGAGCGCCTCGCTGGCCACCTCGCCGTCGACGCCGCGCTGACGCAGCTCATTGGCGAGCGCCCGCCGGGCCAGCCCACGGCCGGCGTGCCGGCTGCTGACCCAGGCTCGGGCGAAGGCGGCGTCGTCGACGATGCCAACCTCGTCGTAGCGATCAAGGACCTGAGCGGCGACCTCCTCGGAGATGCCCCGCCTGGCGAGGGCGCCAGCCAGCTCCGCCCGGGTACGCGGCCGGACCGCGAGCTGCCGCAGACAGATCTCCCGAGCCAGCTCGCCCTCGTCCTGGGGCGGGCTCGGGGTGGCCTCGGGATCGGTCTCCTCGGCACGCCCCCCACGGCCACGGCGGGAGCGGGGTGGGGTGGTGGCATCACCCGCGCGGGGCGGGCTGGCATCCCAGCCCCGCCCCGTACGGGCGCGTCGTCCTGCCACAGGTCAGGTCAGAAGTCGACCGGCGGCAGCTCCGGGCCACCGGCGGCGTCGCCCACGCCGAGCCCGACGCCGAGCTTCTCCAGGATCTTCTTCTCGATCTCGGCGGCCACGTCCGGGTTCTCCCGGAGGAACTCGCGGGCCTTCTCCTTGCCCTGGCCGAGCTGGTCGCCGTCGTACGTGTACCAGGCGCCGGACTTACGGATGATCGACTGTTCCACGCCGACGTCGATCAGGGAGCCCTCGCGGGAGATGCCCTTGCCGTACATGATGTCGAACTCGGCCTGCTTGAACGGCGCGGCGACCTTGTTCTTCACCACCTTGACCCGGGTGCGGTTGCCGACCACCTCGGTGCCGTCCTTGAGGCTCTCGATGCGGCGCACGTCGAGCCGGACCGAGGCGTAGAACTTCAGCGCCCGACCACCGGTCGTCGTCTCGGGGCTGTTGTGCACCAGAATCCCGTCGGCGAGGTAGTTGTGCGAGCCTTCGATCTCGATGTCGAACCGGTCCATGTTCTTGTAGTCACGCCTGACCTCGATCTCGAGGATCCTGGCAGGAACGGGAGCCATAACCGGCTTCATGAACTCCGGCACAACGGCACATTGCCCGTGGAGCTTTGGCAAGAGCTTGTACTCCATGCACTCAGGAATGTAGGGCGCGACGAGCCTCTGAAACTTCTCTGATGCCGCCGTCGTGAACCGCAGGTACGGAATTGACCTGGCACCCTTCGGGGCAACCCTCACGTCAAGTTGGTACGTGTCGCGCAGGTAGCTCGCGAGCCGTTCACGAGACCCCTCACTCATCGCTTCGACGCAAATCTCGATGCGTCCGCTGCCCCCCTCGGTCCGCTGCTGCAAGCCCTTGGAGCGCACCGTGAAGCAGCCGTCGTCCATGTACCAGACCGCCAGCGCCAGTGGGGTAAGTTCCTTGAGGTACTCCCAGCTCAGGTGCTTCTTCCCGTCACCGAGATAGACCGCCTCCCGCAGCTCTGCCAGCTCGGCGAGCGGTGTGAAGTCGGCGAAGACCGCCCCCTTGGCGTTGGACGTGCGGCTGTGCGGAACGTTGGCGAGCAGGGATACCTTCCAGTCAAGGTAGGCGGTCTGCTTCGCGCCATGCCCCATGCGAAAGCGGGCGCTCGCCGCCTCAGATCGGACCGGTGCCGAGAGATTGCCGTCACCCATCAGCGAGCCGAGGATGACCTGCCACTGCGATGGCCCAAGCAAGTGCGGTTGGGCGAGCATCACCCGGTCTCCGGGAAGGAGCTCGCCCGCCTCGCGCCAGCCGCCCGGAGTCATGATGAGGTGATTGCGGGTCATCGACATGACGGCTTGCCCGCGACCGGATCCACCACCCGCACGCTCGACCTTGAAGCGCAGGAACTCCTCGGTCGTGCCGTTGTTGAACCAGTTGACGACCCGGCGCGGAGCGAGGCAGCCCAACTCCCCGTCGTAGGAGAGCACCTCGACATCCATCTTCTCACTAACGATCTTGCCGAGAAGCTCTTGGGATCCGTCCGCCAGAGTGACCTTGGTATCCCAAGATCCACAGCCAAACATTACCCCGATCTTTTCGCGGAGCTGGTTGATGAAGATCGCGGTGGTGCCGGTGTTGTTGAGCACACCGGTGATCTTGCGGAGCGCCTGGCTCATCAGGCGGGCCTGGAGGCCCACGTGGCTGTCGCCCATCTCGCCCTCGATCTCGGCGCGCGGCACCAGGGCGGCGACCGAGTCGATCACGAGAATGTCGAGCGCGCCGGAGCGGACCAGCATGTCTGCGATCTCCAGCGCCTGCTCGCCGGTGTCCGGCTGGGAGACCAGCAGGGCGTCGGTGTCGACGCCGAGGGCCTTCGCGTATTCCGGGTCGAGCGCGTGCTCGGCGTCGATGAAGGCGGCGATGCCGCCCGCTCGCTGGGCGTTGGCCACCGCGTGCAGGGCGACCGTGGTCTTTCCGCTGCTCTCCGGTCCGTAGATCTCGACGACCCGACCGCGGGGCAGGCCACCCACGCCGAGCGCGACGTCGAGCGCGATGGAGCTGGTCGGGATCACGGCGGTCTGGATGACCGGCCGCTCCCCGAGTCGCATCACCGAGCCCTTGCCGAACTGCTTGTCGATCTGAGCGAGAGCAAGGTCGAGCGCCTTCTCCCGGTCCTGCCCTGCCGCCATCGTTGCCACCCCTGCCTTCGCCGGCGTCTTACCTGAGCTTCGCGTCACGCGGGACACGCTAGGCGCTGGGTCCGACAGAAAACCAGCCGACGGGCCGCGAGCTGTGGACGAGCACCCCGCTGTGGACAATAGCCGAACAGGTGTACGACTCGGCAAGCGACACGCGGAGCCCGGGGAAAAGGCTGCTCAGCGTAGCCGCGCGGGCACCCGGTCGGGATAGGCGGCGACCACCGCCCGCCACACCACGTGCGTCTCCTCACCCGCCGCGAGGGCCTGCTCGATGGTTCGCCCGTCGAGCTGGGACAGCACTTGGTCGCTGGCGATGCTGGCCGCGTAGCCCGGCCCGAACGCCTCCTCCAGCCGGACCCAGAAGTCGGTCAGCCGCACGTGATCAGTCCTCCTCGTCAGGTGCGTCGTCCGCGGGACGCCGGAGCCCGTCCGGTGTCGTCAGCGGGAGGCCGGAGCCCGTCCGATGTCGTCCACGGAACGCCGGAGCCCGTCCGGGGTCGTCGGCGGCACCGGACGCAACGCTAGCGCCACCAGGGGCACCACCGCGATCGCCGCCAGCAGGGTCAGGGTCGGATAGCCCACCGCCCGCAGGACAAACCCGCTGGCCGCCGCCGCGCCGGCCCCGGCCAGGCCCATGACGAGGTCGCAGAGCCCCTGCACGCCCGGCCGGGCCGCCGTGGGCACCGACTCCGACAGCAGGGTCGAGCCGGCCACCATGGTCCCCGACCAGCCCAACCCGAGCAGGATCAACCCCGCCGAGAGCAGCGGCGTGTGGTGTCCGGCGGTGCCGGCGACCGCGCAGGCGGCCAGCAGCAGGGCCACGCCGCTGAGGATCACCGGGCGCCGGCCCAGCCGGTCGGTGAGCCAGCCGACCATCGGGGAGAGCGCGTACATGCCGGCGATGTGCAGGCTCAGCACGATGCCGACCACTCGCAGCACGTCCGCGTCGGAGTGCGACTCGCCGAGGCGTACCGGGGTCATCGACATCACCGCGACCATCACCAGGTGGCCCATCGCCACCGCGGTGATGCCGAGGCGGGCGGCGGGCCGTTCGCGTACCACCTGCCAGGCCGCACGCATGCCGGCGGGGCCGCGGGCTGCCGGGGACTCCAGCTCGGCGCCGCGCGGCGGCCCGGAGCCGTCGGCGGTCGGGGCGGCCGGGGTGTCGTCCGCCGCCAGCCGGCGCGCGGTGAGCAGCGGGTCGGGCCGGAGCAGGAGCAGCAGTACGACGGCGGTCAGGGTGAACGCGGCGGCGCTGAAGGCGAACGGGCCGGCCAGCGGGGGCAGGCCCCAGTCGCGGGTGGTGGCGTCGGCGAGTGTGGCAAAGTTCGGCGCGGCCACCGAGCCGATGGTGGTGGCCCAGACGACCAGGGAGAGCTGCCGGCCCCGGCGGGCCGGCTCGGCCAGGTCCACGGCGCTGTAGCGGGCCTGGAGGTTGGCGGCGGTGCCGCCGCCGAAGAGCAGCATGCCGAGGAAGAACAGCGGCACCAGGTCGGCGACGGTGGCGACCACCACCAGCACGCCGCCCGCCGCGCCGGTGAGGTACGACGTCACCAGACCGGGTCGCCGCCCCCGGGCCGCCATGATCCGGGTGATCGGTACGGCGAGCAGTGCCGCGCCGACCACGCCGGCGCTCTGGGCCAGGCCGGCCAGGGCGGTGCCGGCGACCCGGGCGGCGAGGAGCGCCCCGACGGAGATGCCGATGGTGACGCCGATGCCGCCGATGATCTGGGTGCAGAAGAGCAGCCGGAGCGTCCGCCGTTGGATCGGGGCGATGTCCGGCCGGGTCGGTGCCGGGGCGGTCAGGTCGGTGGCCATGCCTGGTGCTCCTCGGTAAGGGGTGACCATCCTCCCGCACCCTACCGGGGCGCCGGCGCCGGGTTCCGCTACAGGCCGAGCCCTCGGCCGATGATCTCCTTCATGATCTCGGTGGTGCCGCCGTAGATGGTCTGCACCCGGCCGTCCAGCCAGGCCTTCGCCACCGGGTACTCCAGCATGAAGCCGTAGCCGCCGTGCAGTTGGAGGCAGCGGTCGGCGACCCGGTTCTGCAGTTCGGTGGTCCACCACTTGGCCTTGGCCGCGTCGGTCACCGAGAGCCGGCCGGCGTTGAACTCGGCGACGCAGTGGTTGACGAAGGTGCGTGCGATGGTGACCTCGGTGTCCAGTTCGGCCAGGAGGAACCGGTTGTGCTGGAACTTCCCGATCGGCCGGCCGAACGCCTCGCGGGTGCGGGCGTAATCGAGGGTGAGTGCGAGCAGCCGCTCCGCCGCTGCCACCGCCGCGACGGCGATGCCCAGCCGCTCCCGGGGCAGGTTGGCCATCAGGTGGTAGAAACCGTGGTTCTCGGTGCCGATCAGGTTTTTCACCGGGACCCGGCAGTCGTCGAAGAAGAGTTCGGCGGTGTCGTTGGCCTTCAGGCCGACCTTGGCCAGCCGCCGGCCGCGGCTGAAGCCGGGGGTGCCGGTCTCGACCGCGATCATGCTCACCCCGTGCGCGCCCTGGTCGGGTGCCGTCTTGGCGACCACCAGCACGAGGTCGGCCATTTCTCCGTTGGTGATGAAGGTCTTCTGGCCGTTGAGGACGTACGTGTCGCCGTCGCGGACCGCGCTGGTGCGGACCCCGGCCAGGTCGGAACCGGCCCCGGGCTCGCTCATCGCGATGGCGGTGACCAGGTCGCCGGAGCAGAAGCCGGGCAGCCAGCGCTTGCGTTGGTCGTCGGTGGTCAGCTCGGTGAGGTACGGCGCCACCACGTCGTTGTGCAGGCCGAACCCGAGGCCGGCGCAGCCGGCCGCGACGACCTCCTCGTCGAGCACCGCGTTGAACCGGAAGTCGCGCTGGCCACCGCCGCCGTACTCCTCGTCGACGTCCATGCCGAGCAGCCCGGCGGCGCCGGCCCGGCGCCACACCTGGCGGTCCACGATCCCGTCGGCCTCCCAACGCTCGTGGTGCGGCACGGCCTCCCGGGCCAGGAACTCGCGGCACAGCGCCCGGAACTCCTCGTGCACGGACTCGTAGAGATGCTGCTCCATGGCGATGAGTGTGCCGGCCGGACCGGCGGGCGGGAAGGGCCGGCGACGCCGCGAACCTGCCGCGGGGTCTTGACGACGCTATCCGTCGCGCCCTTATTCTCACGGCACGATTTCCGTGGACCTTGGTCCGCTGACGCAACGTTAACCGTAGGACTGAGGAGCCTCGATGCCTGCTGGGGCCGCTACCCCCGCGGTCGCCCTTCGCGGCCTGCGCAAGTCGTTCGGCCAGGTGGAGGCGGTGGTCGACGTCGATCTGGAGATCGGCGACGGTGAGTTCTTCGCCATGCTCGGGCCGTCCGGCTCGGGGAAGACGACCGTGCTGCGCATGATCGCCGGGTTCGAGCCGCCGACCGCCGGGGCGGTCCTGCTCGGCGGTCGCGACGTCACCCGGCTCGCCCCGTTCGAGCGGGACGTCAACACCGTCTTCCAGGACTACGCGCTCTTCCCGCACCTGACGGTGCGGCAGAACGTCGAGTACGGCCTGCGGGTACGCAAGGTGGGCCGCGCCGAACGCCAGGCGCGGGCGGACGAGGCGCTGCGCAGCGTACGCCTCGACGGCCTGGGCGACCGGCGGCCGGCCGCGCTCTCCGGCGGGCAGCGCCAGCGGGTGGCCCTGGCCCGCGCCCTGGTCGTCCGGCCGAAGGTGCTGCTGCTCGACGAGCCGCTCGGCGCGCTGGACCTGAAGCTGCGCGAGCAGATGCAGGTCGAGTTGAAGGCGCTGCAGCGGGAGGTGGGCATCACCTTCGTCTTCGTCACCCACGACCAGCAGGAGGCGCTCACCATGAGCGACCGGGTGGCGGTCTTCGACCACGGACGGATCGCGCAGGTGGGCACCCCCGCCGAGGTCTACGAGCGGCCCGCCACCCCGTTCGTCGCCAGCTTCGTCGGCACGTCCAACCTGCTCACCGGGGACGCGGCCCGGGCGGTGCTCGGCCGGGACGGCACGTTCTCGGTACGGCCGGAGAAGATCCGCCTCGAGGGCCTGCCGACGGCTCCGGGTCGCGGCGCGGCATCGGACGCGCCCGAGCTGGAGTTGCCGCCCGCCGGCGCGGAGGAGACGTCGGCCACGGGGCGGGTGGCCGAGGTGGTCTACGCCGGGGCGTCCACCCGGTTCGTCGTCGACCTCGACGCCGGCGCCCGGATGGTCGTGACGCAGCAGAACCTGACCACCTCCTCGGCCGACGTGGCGGCGCTGCGCGGCGTCCCGGTCCGCCTGGCCTGGCGTACCGAGCACGCCGTGCCCGTACCCGATCCCGTGGTGCCGATCCCCCGTGACGACAAGGAGAGCGCACATGCGTACCGGTAGAACTCTGACCGCGCTCGCCGCGGTCGGCCTGCTCGCCCTGACCGGCTGCGGCGACGGCGGCACCGACGCCGGCGGTTCCGGCCCCGGCGGCATCAAGCCACCCAAGATCGACAAGCTCACGACGCTGGGCGCCGGTGAGGGGCAGGTGAACATCGTCGCCTGGGCCGGGTACGTCGAGGACGGCTCGACCGACCCGAAGGTGGACTGGGTCAGCGACTTCGAGAAGCAGACGGGCTGCCAGGTCAACGTCAAGGTCGCCGGCACCTCGGACGAGATGGTGACCCTGATGAAGACCGGCGAGTACGACGTGGTCTCCGCCTCCGGGGACGCGTCGCTGCGGCTGATCTACGGTGGGGACGCCGCGCCGGTCAACACCGACCTGGTCAGCAACTACAAGGACGTCTTCGACGGGCTGAAGCTGAAGCAGTGGAACTCGGTGGACGGGGTGGCCTACGGCATCCCGCACGGGCGCGGCGCGAACCTGCTGATGTACCGCACGGACGTGGTGAAGCCGGCGCCGACGTCGTGGGGCGTGGTGTTCGACGCCGGCTCGCCGTACCAGGGCAAGATCACCGCGTACGACTCGCCGATCTACCTCGCCGACGCGGCCCTCTACCTGATGAAGCACCAGCCGGAGCTGGGCATCAAGAACCCGTACGCGCTGGACGACAAGCAGTTCACCGCGGCCGTGGACCTGCTGAAGAAGCAGAACGAGACGATCGGCGAGTACTGGTCGGACTACACCAAGGAGGTGCAGGCCTTCAAGACCGGCAACTCGGTGCTGGGCACCACCTGGCAGGTGATCGCCAACCTGGCGCAGGCCGACAAGGCCCCGGTCGAGGCGATCCTGCCCGAGGAGGGGGCGACCGGGTGGTCGGACACCTGGATGGTGTCGGCGAAGGCGAAGCACCCGAACTGCGCGTACCGCTGGATGGACCACATCGTCTCCCCGAAGGCCAACGCGGCGGTGGCGGAGTGGTTCGGTGAGGCGCCGGCCAACCGGCTCGCCTGCGCCGAGACGGCCGACAAGAACCACTGCGCGACCTACCACGCCGAGGACGAGGCGTACTACGAGAAGGTCTGGTTCTGGAGCACGCCGGTGGCCCAGTGCCTCGACGGGCGCAAGGACGTGACCTGCAAGGACTACGCGGCCTGGACCCAGGCCTGGACCACCGTCAAGGGCTGAGGTGGCCACCTCGACGCTCGACCGGCCCCCGGGCACCGCCGCGGCGGACATCCCCCGCGGGCCGGTCCGCCGGCTCTCGGCCTGGCTGCACCGCCACGCCGGGGTACGCCTCGCCGCCCTGCTCGCCGCGCCGCTGTTCTGGCTGGTCGTCGCCTACCTGGGCGCGCTGGCCGTGCTGTTCGTCTCGGCGCTGTGGACCGTCAACGGCTTCACCGGGGAGGTCGTCCGGCAGCCCACCCTGGTCAACTTCCGCACCATCGCCACCGACGAGGTCTACCGGACGGTCGCGCTGCGCAGCGTCGGCGTGGCCGCGGCGGTGACGGTGATCGACACGCTCATCGCCCTGCCGATGGCCTTCTTCATGGCGAAGGTCGCCCGGCCCCGGTACCGGCGCTGGCTGGTGGTCGCCATCCTCACCCCGCTCTGGGCCAGCTACCTGGTGAAGGCGTACGCCTGGCGGGTGCTGCTGGCCAACGGGGGGCCGGTGGACTGGCTGCTCGGCGGGCCGGGCAGCGGACCCGGATACGGGCTGAGCGCGACCGTGCTGGTGCTGGCCTACCTGTGGCTGCCGTACATGATCCTGCCCATCTACGCGGGCCTGGAGCGGCTACCCGACTCGCTGCTGGAGGCGTCGGCGGACCTCGGCGCCCGGGCGGGCCGGACGTTCCGGAAGGTGGTGCTGCCGGTCATCGTCCCGTCGGTGATCGCCGGTTCGATCTTCACCTTCTCGCTCTCGCTGGGTGACTACATCACCGTCCAGATCGTGGGTGGCAAGACGCAGCTCATCGGCAACCTCGTCTACGCCAACATCGGAGCGGCGAACAACCTGCCGTTCGCGGCCGCGCTGGCCACCATCCCGGTCCTGATCATGGTCGTCTACCTGGTCGCCGTGCGGCGGTCCGGGGCTCTGGAGGAGTTGTGACGCTCTCCCGGTCGGCGCGCTGGCTGCTGCGCGGCGCGATGGCGCTCGGCCTGGCCTTCATCTACCTGCCGCTGGTCATCGTGCTGGTCAACTCCTTCAACGCCGACCGCACCTTCGCGTGGCCGCCGCCGCACTGGACCACCGAGTGGTGGGCGCGTGCGTGGGACAACGCGGGCGCGCGGGAGGCGCTGTGGATGTCGGTCAAGGCGGGGCTGGGCGCCACCGCCATCGCGCTGCTGCTCGGCTCGCTGGTCGCCTTCGCCGTGCAGCGGTACCGGTTCTTCGGCCGGGGAACCGTGTCGCTGCTGGTCGTGCTGCCGATCGCGCTGCCCGGCATCGTCACCGGCATCGCGCTGGACACCGCGTTCCGCTCGGTGCTGGCGCCGCTCGGCATCGGCAAGGGCCTCTTCTCGGTGGTCGTCGGGCACGCGACGTTCTGTGTCGTGGTGGTCTACAACAACGTGCTGGCCCGGCTGCGCCGGCTGGGCGGCAACCTCCAGGAGGCGTCGGCCGACCTGGGCGCCGACGGGCTGCAGACCTTCCGGTGGGTCACCTTCCCGGTGCTGCGTTCGGCACTGCTTGCCGGTGCGCTGCTGGCGTTCGGGCTCTCCTTCGACGAAATCATCGTCACGACCTTCACGGCCGGCCCGGGCGTGCAGACGCTGCCGATCTGGATCTTCAGCAACCTGTTCCGGCCGAACCAGGCACCGGTCATCAACGTGGTGGCCGCCGTGCTGATCGTCGCCTCGGTGGTGCCGATCTATTTCGCCCAGCGGATCTCGGACACGGCCACCGGCGGTCGCCTCTGACGGCCCGCCGGGCCGGATCGGCCCGCCCGCCGGTGCCGCCGGCCGCCACGCCCACAGGCAGCGGCGGGCCGAGCGGGTTTGCCGGCGTACGGGGTGGGTAGCTCGCGTCGTCCATCGGCCTGACCTTTGGGGGCGACGCGGTGTCCGTACCGGCCAGGGCTGTCTCGCGGCGCGACCCGCCGCCGCCCCCGTTCGCCGCCGAACTGGCCCGGGAGCTGCGCGCCGCCGTCGAGGGCGAGGTGCGCTTCGCCCCGGGCGACCGCGCGTTGTACGCGTTCGACGCATCCGCCTTCCGCCAGCTGCCGATCGGCGTGGTGCTGCCCAGGAACGCGGCGGACGTGGCGGCGGCACTGGCGGTGTGCCGCCGGTTCGGGGCGCCGATCTTCGCGCGGGGATGCGGTACGGGGCTGACCGGACAGACCGTCAACTCGGCGGTCTGTTTCGACTTCTCCAAGTACCTGAACGAGATCGTCGAACTCGATCCAGTCCGACGACGGGCCCGGGTGCAGCCGGGAGTGATCTGCGACCAACTGCGGGACGCCGCCGAGGTCCACGGGCTGACCTTCGGACCGGACCCGGAGACGCACGACCACGTGACGCTGGGCGGCATGATCGGCAACAACTCGTGCGGCACCCACTCACAGATGGCCGGCAAGACCGTCGACAACATCGACGAGCTGGACGTGATCACGTACGACGGCACCCGGCTCCGGGTCGGCCCGACCGACGAACGGGAGCTGGCGCGGATCATCGCCGAGGGCGGCCGGCGTGGCGCGATCTACGCCGGGTTGCGACACATCCGGGACCGCTACGCCGACGTGATCCGCTCCGGGATGCCGGACATCCCGCGCCGGGTCTCCGGATACAACCTGGATCAGCTGCTGCCGGAGAACGGCTTCCACGTGGCGCGGGCGCTGGTGGGTTCGGAGTCGACGCTGGCGCTCACCCTGGAGGCGGAATGCCGCCTGGTGCCGTCGCCGCCGCACCGGGCGCTGGTCGTCATCGGCTACCCCGATATCGCCTCCTCCGGCGACGACGTGGCCTGGCTGCTCGGCTTCGCGCCGATCGGGATGGAGTGCACCAGCCGGCACGTGGTGGACAACCTGCGAGCGAAGCGGATGCACGTCGGCAACGAGCGGCTGCTGCCGCCGGGGAACGCCTGGCTGCTCGTGGAGTTCGGCGCGGACACCGAAGCCGAGGCGGCTGCCCGCGCACGGGAGCTGTCCGAGGCGCTCCGGCACCGCCCGGGCGGGCCCAGCCACCGCTGTTACACCGACCCGGCGCAGCAGACCGGGGTGTGGGAGATCCGCCGGAACTCGGCCGGCACGACCCGGATGCCGATCGGTCTGGGCGGCCACCCCGGCTGGCCCAACTGGGAGGACGCGGCCGTATCCCCGGACCGGCTCGGGGACTATCTGCGCGCGTACGCCGGGCTGCTGGACCGGTTCGGCTACGACGCGGTCATCTTCGGGCACTGGGGGCAAGGTTGCGTGCACTGCCGGCTGAACTTCGACCTGCGTACCGCCGAAGGGATCCGCCACTACCGCGACTTCATGGAGCAGGCCGCCGACCTGGTCGTCTCCTTCGGCGGCTCGCTGTCCGGGGAGCACGGCGACGGGCACGGCCGGGCCGAGCTGTGGCCAAAGATGTTCCCCCCGGAGCTGCTGCGCGCGTTCGAGGAGTTCAAGCGGGTCTGGGATCCGGACGACCGGATGAACCCGCACAAGCTGATCGACCCGTACCCGCTGGACTCGCACCTGCGGGAGGGCACCAGCTTCCGCCCGCTGGAGCTGGAGACGGCCTTCCGGTATCCGGTCGACGGGGGCAGCTTCGCCGAGGCGGCCGGCCGGTGCTTCGGGGTGGGCAAGTGCCGGCACACCTCCGGCGGGGTGATGTGCCCGAGTTTCATGGTGACCCGGGAGGAGCGCCACTCGACGCGGGGGCGGGCCCGGCTGCTGCAGGAGATGGCGGACGGGTCGGGCTCGATCACCGGCGGCTGGCGCAGCCCGGAGGTGAAGGAGGCGCTGGACCTCTGTCTGGCCTGCAAGGGCTGCCGGGGCGACTGCCCGGTCCAGGTGGACATCGCCACCTACAAGGCGGAGTTCCTGCACCATCACTACGCCGGACGGATCCGGCCCCGCCAGGCGTACGCGCTGGGGCTGATCAACGTGTGGGCCCGGCTGGCCTCGTACGCCCCGCGGGTGGTCAACGCCGTCACCCACGCGCCGCTGCTGCATCGGCTGGTCAAGCTCGCCGGTGGCGTCGCCCCGGACCGCGAGGTTCCCGACTTCGCCCGGCGTACCTTCGTCGACTGGTTCGCCGAGCACCGTCCCCGGGACGTGACCGCGCCCCCGGTGCTGCTCTGGCCCGACACCTTCACCAACCACTTCGAGCCGCGGATCGGCGTCGCGGCCGTGACGGTGCTGGAGGAGGCGGGTTTCCGGGTGGTGCTGCCCGAACGCCGCCTCTGCTGCGGCCGGCCGCTGTACGACTACGGGATGCTCGACCTGGCCCGCCGCTACCTGCGCCGGGTGCTCGCCGCGTTGGCCCCCGAGATCGAGGCCGGCATCCCGCTGGTCGGGCTGGAGCCGAGCTGCCTGACGGTGTTCCGGGACGAGCTCACCAACCTCTTCCCCCACGACGCGCAGGCGCAGCGGCTCCGGGCGCAGAGCTTCACCCTCGCCGAGTTCCTGCACCGGTACGCCCCGGACTGGCCGGTGCCCCGCCTGGAGCGCGACGCGCTCGTGCAGCCGCACTGCCATCACCACTCGGTGCTCGGCTTCGACAGCGACGCGGCGCTGCTGCGCCGGATGGGGCTGCGGGTGGCGCAGCCGGACGCGGGCTGCTGCGGCATGGCCGGCAGCTTCGGCTACGAGGCGGGCGAGCGGTACCGGGTCTCGGTGGCCGCCGGCGAGCGGGTGCTGCTGCCGGCGGTACGCGCCGCCGCCGCGCGGACGCTCATCGTGGCCGACGGGTTCAGCTGCCGCGGGCAGATCCGGGGCGGCACCGACCGCGAAGGCCTGCACCTGGCCGAGGTGCTGGCGCTGGCCATCCGGGAGGGGCGGGCGGGCCCACCGGGCGGCTACCCGGAGCGGCGGCGGCCCGAGGTGGCCCCGGCGGGACGGGGCCGGGCGCGGGTCCTGATCGGCGCCGGGCTGCTGGCGGCCGGCGCGCTCGCCGTCCGTCGTCGGGGCGCCGCTCGGGGTTGAGCGGCGACATTTCAGGACGCGGAGAGAGGAGGAGGCGGTGGCGGAGCAGCGTACGGCCGCGGACACCCTGGTCGACCGGCTCGTCGACTGGGGCGTGGAGGCCATTTTCGGATTGCCGGGTGACGGCATCAACGGGCTGATGGAGGCCCTGCGGAAGCGGCGGGACCGGATCCGCTACGTGCACGTGCGGCACGAGGAGGTCGCCGCGATGGCGGCGGTGGGGTACGCCAAGTTCACCGGCCGGCTCGGCGTCTGCTTCGCCACCTCGGGGCCGGGCGCGGTGCACCTGCTCAACGGCCTGCTCGACGCGAAGGTCGAGCAGGCGCCGCTGCTGGCGATCACCGGGATGTCGTACCACGACCTGATCGGCACCAGCTACCTCCAGGACATCAACACCGACTACCTGTTCAACGACATCGCGCTCTACAACCAGCGGATCATGGGCCCGGCGCACGTCACCAACGTGGTCGACTACGCGGTGCGTACGGCGCTGTCCCAGCGCGGGCCGGCGCACCTGGCGTTCCCGATCGACTACCAGGCGGCCCCCGCCGGGTCCGGCCCGCGGTACGTGCGCAACGTGCCCGGCCACACCTCGACCACGTTCCGTACGCCGGTCCGGGTGCCCTGCCGGGCCGACCTGGAGGCCGCCGCGCGGACGCTCGCCGGCCGGACGAGGGTCGCCATCCTGGCCGGGGCCGGTGCCCGTGGCGCCGGCGACGAGCTGGAGGCGGTGGCCGAGCTGCTGGGCGCGCCGATCGTCAAGGCGCAACTGGGCAAGGACTGCGTGCCCGACGACAGCCCGTACACCACCGGCCCGATCGGGCTGGTCGGCTCGCTGCCCTCCGAGGAGGCACTCGAGCAGTGCGACGCGCTGCTCATCGTCGGCTCGACGATGCCCTACATCGAGTACTACCCGAAGCCGGGGCAGGCGGTCTGCGTACAGATCGACGACAAACCGGAGCGGATGGGGCTGCGGTGCCCGGTTGACGTGCCGCTCTGCGGTGACGCCGGTGCCACCCTGGCCGCGCTCCGGCCGCTGCTGCCCCGCAACGACGACCGCCGCTTCCTGACGAAGGCGCAGGAGGGGATGGCCCGGTGGTGGGACCTGATCGCCGAGCGGGGCACCCGTTCCGACACGCCGATGAAGCCGCAGGTCCCGGCGTGGGCGTTGAACGACGCGCTCGCGCCGGACGCGATCGTGTGCGGGGACTCCGGCACGGTGACCACCTGGACGGCCCGGCAGATCAGGCTCCGCCGGGGCCAGCGGTTCAGCTTCTCCGGCACGAACTGTTCCATGGCGGCCGGCCTGCCGTACGCGATCGGGGCGCAGACCGCGTACCCCGGCCGGCAGGTGGTGGTCTTCACCGGCGACGGTTCGCTGACCATGCAGCTCGGTGACTTCCTCACCGCCGTTCAGCACGATCTGCCGATCAAGGTGGTGGTGCTCCGCAACGACACGCTGGGCCTGATCAAGTGGGAGCAGATGGTGTTCCTGGGCAACCCGGAGTACGGCGTGGACGTGGCCCCGCTGGACTTCGTGAAGTTCGCCGAGGCGTGCGGGGCGAAGGGCGTACGCATCGACGATCCCGGCCGCTGCGCCACGCAACTGGCCGACGCGCTCGCGGCGGACGGCCCGGTCATCGTGGAGTGCGTGGTGGACCAGCACGAGCCGCCCATGCCGGCCAAGATCCGGAAGGACCAGGTCAGCAAGCTGACCAAGGCGCTGCGGTCCGGCACGCCCAACCGCAACCGCATCGCGCTGGACATGGTCAAGGATCTGCTGGACGAGGCGAGCTTCCAGGCGAGCCCCGCGCGCGCGATCCCGGACCGGGCCGGGCAGGCGCTCTCCGGGCTGGCCGGCCGGTTGCGCGACCGCGCCGATGACGAGCACTCCGAGTAGGGCCGGGAGACGACGGGAGGCCCTTGTGGTGCACGCGCTGAGTGCCACGGCCGCCAGCGCGGATGTGATCAGCTACCTCGGCCTGGGACGGGCCTTCCCGGCGAACATGACCGGCAACACCGTGCTGGCTCGGACTGGGGGTGGCCACCGGCGACCTGGCCGCCGCGGGGCGCTCGGCCAGCGCGCTGGTCGCCTTCGTGATCGGTGCGGGCGTGGTGGGGGCGACGGTGTCGGTGCGGGGCTGGTCGCGGGGGCTGCTCTGGATGCTCGCGGTCGAGGTGCTGCTGCTCGCCGCCCTGCCGGCCTGGTGGTTCGCGCTGCCCGGCCGCCCGTCGGGCTGGCCGCACGCCCTCACCGCCCTGGGGGCGGCGGCGGCGTTCAGCACGTGGGCGGCCCGGGCCGCGCTGATCCCGGTGGCGCTGTTGGGCCTGGCCGTGGCGACCGCCGCGTCGGTGCAGCGAGCCCGGTCGATCTCTGGCGTCCGCTGAGCCGGCCGGAACTGCCGGGCCCGCCCCACGGCCGGCGCGTCGCCCGGCCCGGCCGGTGCCGGTCAGGCGACAAGCACCGCGGCGGCCACCCTCAGGTCCGCGACCAGACCCTCGTACGCCACGTCCTGGTTGTCGGCGCGCAGCACCGCGGACGGGTGGATGGTGGCCAGCAGTTGGGCCTCCGGGACGTCGGCCACCTTGCCGGTGTTGTCCACCGGTACCCGGGTGAAGTCCTCTGGGCGCTGGGCGGCCGCCGGCCAGGGCAGCAGCTCCCCGCGCTGCCTCGTCACCCGGAACGTCGGGCCGAGCAGGGCCTTGGCGGCGGTGGCGCCGAGCACCACCACGACCTCCGGGCGGAGCCGGGCGAACTCGGCGACCAGCCAGGGCCGGCACGCGGTGATGTGCACCCGGTCCGGCGTCTGGTGGATCCGGCGCTTCCCGCGCAGCTCGAAGCGGAAGTGCTTGACCGCGTTGGTCAGGTAGATGTGGCCGGGGTCGATGCCCGCGTCGTCCACCGCGCGGCGCAGCAGCCGGCCGGCGGGGCCGACGAAGGGCAGCCCCTGCTGGTCCTCCATGTCGCCGGGCTGCTCACCGACGAAGACCACCCGGGCGCTCTCGTCGCCCCGGCCGAAAACGGTCTGCGAGGCGTCCTGGTAGAGCTCGCAGCCCCGGCAGCCGGCCGCGGCGGCGCGCAACTGGTCGATGGTGTCCGCCTGCGGCGGGATGAAGTGCTGGGCTCCGGGCGCATTCTCGGTCTCGGCCATGCCGACTTTATATACCGGTTTCGGGCCACCCGTCGGGTGCGTCCGGTGGCTGGTCCGGATCAGAAGCCGCCGCCGCGGCGACCGGCCACCGCGAGCGAGATGATCACCAGGATGATCACCACCGCCACGGTGATCCAGAGGCCGACTACGGCCCGCTTCGAAGCCACGATGCTCCACCCCCTGGGTCGCGCGTTACGCGCTCGTCGCCGCACCATGCCGCCGGCGGAGGTCAGGCGGTGAACGAGGCCGGCCCGGCGGGACGCACCGCCCGCGCCACGGCGTCGGCGAGGGGGGTGAGGTCGCCCTCGTCGAGCGAGCTGACCGTGATGCGTACGCCGGGGGCGGCGGCGATCCGGTTGAGCGCGCCGGGGGCCACCGACCAGCCGGCATCGCGCAGCGCGGTGACCGCCACGGTCTCGTCGGGCACGGGCACCCAGACGTTGATCCCGGTCCGCCCGTGGGCGGCCAGGCCCCGCGCGGCGAGCGCCTCGACCAGCCCGTCCCGGCGCCGCTCGTAGCTCTCCCCCGCCTGGCGTACCAGGTCCGCGGTCGTCGGGTCGCGCCAGAGCGCCAGGACCAGGCGTTGCAGCACGGTGGAGACCCAGCCGGCGCCGACCTGGGCGCGGCCCGCGACCCGGGCCACGGTGGCCTCGTCGCCGGCGAGCACCGCGAGCCGCAGGTCCGGGCCGTAGGGCTTGCTCACCGACCGGACGAAGGCCCACGCCGGGGTCGCCCCGGCGATCGGGTGCAGGGGTACGCGGGCCAGTTCGGCGGCGTGGTCGTCCTCGATCAGCAGCAGGTCGGCGCGGCCGGCGAGCAGCGTGCGCAGGGCCGCGGCCCGGTCGGCGGAGACGGTGGCGCCGGTCGGGTTCTGGGCGCGGCTGGTGACGATCAGCGCGCGGGCGCCGGCGGTGAGGGCGGCCCGGACGCCCGGCTCGGTGGGGCCGTCGTCGTCGACGGGCACCCCGTTGGGGCGCAGCCCGAGCGCGGCGACGAGGTCGAGCAGGTTGGCCCAGCCGGGGTCCTCGACCGCGACCGCGTCGCCGGGTCGCAGGTGGGCGGTGAGCAGGCGCTCGATGCCGTCCAGCGCGCCCCCGGTCACGGTGATCTCCTCGGCCGGTACGCCGTCGGCGGCGAGCCGCTCCCGGGCCGCGTCGGACAGTTCGGGCAGGACGGCGGTGGCCGCGTACCCGGTGGGCGGGCCGACCTCGGCGGCGAGCGCGGCCAGGTGCGGGCCGAGCGGCGGCAGCAGTCGGCTGTCGGGCTCCCCGGAGGAGAGGTTGCGGGCGCCGGGCAACGCCGGCGGCATCAGCGCGGAGCGGCGGGTGGCCACCGGTGGGCGGGGCCGGACCCGGGTGCCGTGCCGGCCGGCGGTGGTCACCAGGCCGCGCTGCCGCAGCTCCTGGTACGCCTTGGCGACGGTGGCCGGGCTGACGGCCAGCGCGGTGGCGAGGGCGCGGACGGCCGGCAGGGCGTCGCCGGGGGCGAGGGCACCGGTGCGGATGCCGGTTTCCACGCTGGCCGAAATTGCCGACGACGACGACCCGACGACCTGATAACGTGCTGCCACAGTTCGAGGATTGTACTAGAACAAAGGTGGATTGTCGTATGTACCCCCGGACCGAACGGACCACCGCCACCCGCACCCGCGACCGGATGCACTACGACCGGGCCACCGCACACGCCCTGCTCGACGAGGCGTACCACTGCGCGCTGTCGTTCACCGTGGACGGCGAGCCGCGGGTGCTGCCCACGCTGCACGTCCGCATCGGCGACACCCTCTACCTGCACGGCTCCACCGGCAGCCGGCCGCTGCTCGCCGCCCGGGGCGACGCCGGGCTGCCGATCTGCGTCGCGGTGACCCACCTCGACGGGCTGGTCTACGCCCGTTCCCAGTTCCACCACAGCGCCAACTACCGGTCCGTGGTCGCCCACGGCACCGCCCGACTGGTCACCGACGAGCGGGAGAAGGCCGAGGTGTTCGCCGCGCTGGTGGAGAAGGTGGCCGCCGGACGCAGCACCGACAGCCGGCCGCCGAACCGACGGGAACTGGCCGAGACCGCGGTGCTGGCGCTGCCGCTGCGGGAGGTGTCGGTCCGGATCCGCGCCGGTGGGGTGAAGGACGAACCCGCCGACCTCGACCTGCCGCACTGGGCGGGCGTGGTGCCGCTGCGGCTCACCGCCGGGCTGCCCGAGCCGGCCGCCGGGGTGGCCGCGCCGGTGCCGGCGTACCTGCGGCCGGCCCGCTCGCCCTGGCTGGAGCCGGTGGTGCTGCGCGGCGAGCACGTGGTGCTGGAGCCGCTCGAGGAGTCCCACGCCGAGGAGCTGTACGCCGCCCTCGACGACGAGGAGGTGTGGCGGTACGTCGGCAGCCCACGGCCCACCAACGCCGACCAGATGGCCGGCCTCATCCGGGCCGCGCTGGCCGATCACGAGCGGGGCGTCCGGGTGCCGTGGGTGCAGCGCTGCGCGGCGACCGGCGCGGTGGTCGGCACCACCTCCTACTACCAGCCGGACGCGGGCCTGCGGACGATGGAGATCGGCTTCACCCAGCTCGGGCGGGCGTGGTGGCGCACCGGGATCAACACCGAGGCGAAGCTGCTGCTGCTCACCCGGGCCTTCGAGGAACTGGACGCGATCCGGGTGACCTGGCAGACCAGCACGCTCAACGAGCGCTCGCAGCGGGCCATCGAGCGGCTCGGCGCCACCCGGGAGGGGACGCTACGGTCCAACCGGCGGCGGGCCGACGGCTCGTGGCGGGATTCGGCCCTCTACTCGATGCTCGCCGCCGAGTGGCCGAGCGCACAGGCCAGGCTGCGGGAAAGGCTTCACTCGACGGCACCGGTGGCGTCATGATGACCGGCGTGCTGGGCATCACCGACATCTGGACGTACGTGCTGGGGACCGTGGCGATCGTGCTGCTGCCCGGGCCGAACTCGCTCTTCGTGCTCTCCACCGCCGCCAAGCGCGGCGTGCGGACGGGCTACCGGGCCGCCGGCGGCGTGTTCGTCGGCGACTCGGTGCTGATGATCCTCTCCGCCGCCGGGGTGGCGTCGCTGCTCAAGGCGTACCCGCCGCTCTTCCTGGTGATCAAGTACGCCGGCGCCGCGTACCTCGGCTACGTGGGGTTGACCATGCTGCGCGGCGCCTGGCGGCGCTGGCGCGACCGCAACGACCCGGCGACGCCGCGGCTGATCGACGCGGCGGAGCCGGCCGCGCTGCACAGCCCGTTCCGGAAGGCGCTGGTGATCAGCCTGCTCAACCCGAAGGCGATCCTCTTCTTCATCTCGTTCTTCATCCAGTTCGTCGACCCCGGGTACGCCTGGCCGGCGCTGTCGTTCCTGCTGCTCGGGCTGATCGCCCAGGTGACCAGCGCGCTCTACCTCACCGCGCTGATCTTCACGGGCACCTTCCTGGCCGCCCAGTTCCACCGCCGCCGGCGGCTGGCCGCCGGCGCCACGACCGGCATCGGCATGCTCTTCCTCGGCTTCAGCCTCAAGCTCGCCACCGCCTCGGTGTAAGGAAGGGCCCCTTGTTAACGCCTGCGGTATAGCAAGGGGCCCCTGTTAACGTCGATCGAGCGGCACCCGGCGGTGCTGCGGCTAGATGCCGCCACCGTTCCCGCTGCTGATACCGCCGGTGCCGCCGGCGGTGCCGCCGAGGCCGACACCGGGCGGGATCGGCTCGTCCGGGTGGCGGCTGACGTGCGCGGACTCCCGGATCGTGGCGGACCAGTCGGCGTGCGCGGCCGCCGCGGCGTGCCGGTCGATCGCGTGCCGCAGCCAGCCGTCCACGGTGGCGACCCAGTCCCGCTGCTCGGTACCGGCGTGCCAGGCCCGGAACCGGCTGATGCTCTGGTGGGTGACCCCGGCCAGGGAGAGCCGGCGGTCCATCCAGAGCAGCACCTCCAGTCCCGCCGCGTTGGTCACGAAGATCACCTCCAGCTCGGTGATCGGCCCGGCGTACAACGGCGCCACCCAGTAGCCGAGCCGCTCGTGGAACGGAAGTTTCTGCTCCACCCCGGGCAGCCGGCCCTGCTGCAGGCCCGCCTGGCGCATGACGAAGCCAAGGGTGTCCAGCGCGGCGAGGACGTGCTGCTGGACGGGGAGCGGATGGACGAGGACCGGCACCATCGCGCCCTGGTCCAGGTCTGGGTCGACGGACACCTCGGTACGCAGCCCGGTGCGCAGGCTCATCAGCGGCACCCCGCCGAAGATGGTCACCGGGGTCTCCCAGGGCAGCGGGACAGCGAAGTCGACCGCCCGCCGCCGGCCGGCCGGTACCACGAACCGGCCGGCGATCGGCACCTGGTGGTACTGCACCAGCCGGCGGGGCGAGTCGGGGTCCTCCGGTTCGACCTGGGCGACCAGCCCGAGCCGGACGTGCCGGACCAGCACGTCCTCACCCCCGGCCGTGAGGGTCACCCGGCCGGGCAGCCGCAGCCCGGGCCGGGTGCTCGGATTGGGCAGGGTGGTACTCACCGAGAGCCCGGTCCAGACGGACTCCGACGACACCCCGGTCAGCCGCATCCGCGCACCCCCTCCCCGACCGGCGGCATTCCCCGGATGCCGGCCGGGCACTCCTGGCCTGGGCTCCGCTACCGGACGTCAGCGCATCCGGCGGCCCCGGGGCACAGGGTCGGTCTCGTCGTCGAACTCGCCGATAACCTCCTCCAGCAGATCCTCGAGGGCGACGAACCCGACCGGCCGGGTCGGGCCGCCACCGTTGCGGACCAGCGCCAGCTGGGCCTGCCGGCCGCGCATCGCCGCGACCGCCTCGGTGACCGAGGCCCCGGCGGGCAGGACGAACGCGGAGGTCATCAGCTCGCCGGCGGTCGCCGGCCGCCCGGTGGTGACCGCGCGGACCGCCTCGCGTACGTGGACCAGGCCGCAGACCTCCCCGCCGGCGTCGACGACGGCCAGCCGAGAGCGACCGCTGTCCCGGGAGACGTGCTCGATCCGCTCGGCGCTGTCCTCCCGGCGGACCGTGACGATCCGGTCGAACGGCTCCATCACCTGCGCCACGGTGGTGCCCTGCAGCTCCAGCATGCTGGTCAGCATCTGGTGCTGCTCGGCGCCGAGCAGCCCGTGCTCGCGGGACTGCTCCAGCAGGATGCGCAGCTCGTCCGGGCCGTGCACCTGGGCGAGCTGGTCCTGCTGGCGTACGCCGACCAGCCGCAGTACCGCGTTGGCCAGCGCGTTCAGCGCGGAGAGCACCGGACGGGCGACCCGGGCGAAGGCCCGGAACGGCAGCGCCAGCAGCATCGCCGAGCGCTCCGCGTCGGTGATCGCCCAGGACTTCGGCGCCATCTCGCCGACCACCAGGTGCAGGAACGTCACCAGGGCCAGTGCGAACAGCAGCCCCACCACGTGGCTCGCCGCCTGCGGCAGCCCGACGGTCTGCAGCAGCGGGCTGACCAGGTGCTGGATCGCCGGTTCGGCCAGGGCGCCCAGCCCCAGGGTGCACAGGGTGATGCCGAGCTGCGCCCCGGCCAGCATCAGGGACAGCTCGCGGGCCCCGTCCAGAGCCGCCCGGGCCGCCCGGCCGCCGCCGGCCGCCAACTGTTCCAGGCGGTACCGCTTGGCCGCGACCAGGGCGAACTCGGCCGCCACGAAGAAGCCGTTGAGCGCCAGCAGCACGATCGAGAAGAAGAGCGCGAAACCGGGCGTCATGCTGCCTCCTCCCCGCGCTCGACGGCGGTCATCCGGAGCCGTACGGAGTCGGCCACGTGCCGGTCCACGGCCAGCACCTCGACCAGGGCGCGCGGCTCGACGGCGGACTCGTCGCCTTCGACGCCGAGGCTGATCTCCAGCCGGTCGCCCACCTCGGGCACCCGGCCCAGCTCCCGCATGACCAGCCCGGAGACGGTGTCGTACTCGGGCGCCTCGGGCAGCGCGATGCCGGTGCTGTCGGCGACCTCGTCGATCCGCCAGCGGGCGGGCACCACCCAGGACCCGTCCTCCTGGCGCGCCGGGGCCCGCTCCGGCGGGTCGTCCTCGTCGCGGATCGGCCCGACCAACTCCTCGGCGATGTCCTCCAGGGTGATCACGCCGGCGAAGCCGCCGTACTCGTCGACCACGCAGGCGAGCTGCCGGTGCCCGACCCGGAGCCGGTCCAGCACCGTCGGCAGCGGCAGCGTCTCCGGCACCAGCAGCGGGGGTACGGCCACCGCCGCGACCCGGGTGGTGGCCCGGTCGGCGGGTGGCACCCCGAGCACGTCGGCGATGCCGACCACGCCGACCAGGTCGTCGACGCCCTCCGCGCCCTGCACGGGGAACCGGGAGTGGCCGGTGTCGAGCAGCTCGACGACCCGGCTGACCGGTTCGTCGGCCCGTACGGTGTGCACGTCGACCCGGGGGACCATGGCCTCCCCGGCGGTCAGCTCGCGGAAGTCGAGGCCCCGGTCGAGCAGGTCGGACATCGCGGCGTCGAGGTGCCCCTCCTCCCGCGACTCGGCGATGATCTGTTCCAGGTCCTCCGGGGTGGCGCCGCTCGGCAGCTCCTCGATCGGCTCGATGCCGACCCGGCGCAGCAGCCGCACGGCGGCCCGGTCGAAGAGGGTGATCAACGGCCCGGCGATCCGCAGGTAGATCAGGGTGGACCGGGCCAGCGCCCGAGCGAGGTGCTCGGCGCGGGCGATGGCCAGGTTCTTCGGGGCCAGCTCGCCGAGGACCATCTGCACCACGGTGGCGATGATCAGGGCGAGCGCCACCGACAGCGGCAGCGCGACGGCGGCGGAGACCCCGGCGACGCCGAGCAGGTCGGCCAGCCCGGCGCCCAGGTACGGCTCGGCGGCGTAACCGACCAGCAGAGCGGTCACGGTGATGCCGAGCTGGGCGCCGGAGAGCATGAACGACAGCCGACCGGTCACCTCCAGGGCCCGGGCGGCGGCCCGGTCACCGCCGTCGGCGAGCTGCTTGAGCTTGCCCCGGTCCACGGCGACGTAACCGAACTCCTGGGCCACGAAGTAACCGGTGGCGGCGGTGAGCACGATGATGAGAACGAGTCCGACGAGGATCAGCACGGGAGGTTCAGGGCTCCCGGGGCCGTCGGGGCGAGGGGTTGCCGGGCCGTACCCGGCTGGCTACTGCTGCCCTCCTGGGCAGAAGAGTCGATCATGCCGCCATTCTATCGGCGTCGTCTGGACATCCGCTGAGGGTGCCGGGAAGGCCCCTCGACATCCGGTTGCGGCGCGGCGTCAGCCGCGCCGAGCCGGAATGGCCGGCTCGGCGGCCGGGCGCTCCCGCGGGGCCTCCACCAGCAGGTCGGGCCGGCCAAGCTGGCGCACGGCCTTGTTGACCACCCGTTGCGCGGCGGCGAGGGAGCGCACCGGAAGCAACTTGCCGCGGCTCTCCCTGCGTAGCACGAAGTAGTGCACGGCGGCACGGACCAGTCCACGGTCGGCGGCGCTGGAGTGGGCCGTGGCGACCACCAGCTCACGCAGGCAGCGGGCCAGTTCCTCGGCGAGCTCCAGCTCGGGGCCGTGCAGACCGGCGCGAAGCGCGGCGAGATGGCTGTCGACCTTGCGGATGAGCACGTCGGTCCCGGGCCCGGAGCCTCGCCCCTCGACGGTCATCCAAGCCCTCCACCCACGCTGCGTTGCGAGTGAAGTTACTTTATGTTGCGCGGTACAAGCAAGCAGTTAAGTAAGACTTAATACCTGCAACGCCTCATCCATCGCGTAAGCCTCCCTACCGGACAGACCAGCGCCCGGCAGGGGCCGGATGTCACATCGGCGAGGCAGGATGGACGGCGTGGCGGACGAGGTGACCGGCGGAGACGCGACGGTGCTGGCGGATTTCGGCGCGGCGACCCGGGAGTGGTTCACCGCCGCCTTCGCGGCGCCCACCGCCGCCCAGGCCGGCGCGTGGCGGTCGGTCGCCGCCGGGCGCAACGCCCTGGTCGTGGCCCCGACCGGCTCGGGCAAGACCCTGGCCGCGTTCCTCTGGTCGCTGGACCAGCTGGCCAAGGCACCGCCGCCGGCCGAGGCGCGGCAGCGCTGCCGGGTGCTCTACGTCAGCCCGCTCAAGGCCCTCGCCGTCGACGTGGAGCGCAACCTGCGCGCCCCGCTCGCCGGCATCCGGCAGGCGGCCACCCGACTCGGTCTCGCCCCGCCGGAGATCACCGTCGGCATGCGCACCGGCGACACGCCGGCCGACGAGCGGCGGGCCTTCGCGCGTACCCCACCGGACATCCTCATCACCACGCCGGAGTCGCTGTTCCTGCTGCTCACCTCCGCCGCCCGGGACTCGCTACGCGGGGTCCGCACGGTCATCGTCGACGAGGTGCACGCGGTCGCCGGCACCAAGCGTGGCGCCCACCTGGTGCTCTCGCTGGAACGCCTCGACGCGCTGCTGGAGGCGCCCGCGCAGCGGATCGGCCTGTCCGCCACCGTACGGCCGGTCGACGGCTGCGCCCGCTTCCTCGGCGGGGCCCGCCCGGTCGACGTGGTGCAGCCGGTCAGCCGCAAGACCATCGAGGTCAGCGTCCAGGTGCCGGTGGAGGACATGACCCGCCTCGACGAGCAGGAGCCGCCGGAGGACGACCTCGGCGGCCTCGGCCCGCGCCGGGCGTCGATCTGGCCGGCCGTCGAGGAACGGGTCTTCGCGCTGATCCGGTCGCACCGGTCGACCATCGTCTTCACCAACTCCCGCCGCAGCGCCGAGCGGCTCTGCGCGCGCCTCAACGAGCTGGCCGCCGAGGAACTGGAGGCAGCGTCCGCCCTGGACGGCAGCCGCGTGGCGCAGGGCGGCGGGCCGGTGGGCGTATCCGATCCGTCGGCGTCGGGCGACGAGCCGGCGGGCGGCGACGTCGGCCCGGCGGACGGACCCGGCCCGGAGCTCGGCGACGGACCGGCACGGCGGCGCGGCGCGGACGCGTGGGGTGGCCCGGCTGGGCCGCCACGCGCGCCACGGCAGCCGGCCGAGGTGATGGCGCAGTCCGGGGCGGCGGCCGGCGCGCCACCGGTGATCGCCCGCGCCCACCACGGCAGCGTCTCCCGCGAGGAACGCCGACACATCGAGGAGGCGCTGAAGTCCGGGCAGCTCCCCGCCGTCGTCGCCACCTCCAGCCTGGAGCTCGGCATCGACATGGGCGCGGTCGACCTGGTGGTGCAGATCGAGGCGCCGCCGAGCGTCGCCGCCGGCCTGCAACGGGTCGGCCGGGCCGGGCACCAGGTCGGTGCGGTCTCCCGGGGCGTCGTCTTCCCCAAGCACCGCGGCGACCTGCTCTCCTGCACCGTGGTCGCCGAGCGGATGGGGCAGGGCGCGATCGAGGAGCTGCACTACCCGCGCAACCCGCTCGACGTGCTGGCCCAGCAGATCGTGGCGATGGTGGCGCTGGAGCCGTGGCGGCTGGGCGACCTCGCCGTGCTGGTCCGCCGGGCGGCCCCGTTCGCCGAGCTGCCCGACTCGGCGCTGCACGCGGTGCTCGACATGCTGTCCGGGCGCTACCCGTCGACCGCCTTCGCCGAGCTGCGTCCCCGGCTGGTCTGGGACCGGGCCACCGACGTACTCACCGGCCGGCCCGGCGCGCAGCGGCTCGCGGTGACCAGCGGCGGCACCATCCCCGACCGGGGGCTGTTCGGGGTCTTCCTGGCCGGCGCCGAGCGGGCCGCCCGGGTGGGCGAGCTGGACGAGGAGATGGTCTACGAGTCGCGGGTCGGCGACGTCTTCCTGCTCGGCTCGTCGTCCTGGCGGATCGAGGAGATCACCCCCGACCGGGTGCTGGTCTCGCCCGCCCCCGGGCAGGCGGCCCGGATGCCGTTCTGGAAGGGCGACCAGCTCGGCCGCCCGGTCGAGCTGGGCCGCGCCATCGGCGCCCGGGTCCGCGCGCTGTTGCGGTCCGGCGACTCCGAAGCCGTCGCCGCGCTGCGGGCCGGCGGGCTGGACGACTGGGCGGCCGGCAACCTGATGGCCTATCTGCGGGAGCAGCGGGAGGCCACCCGCGCCCTGCCCGACGACCGGACGGTGGTGGTCGAGCGGTTCCGCGACGAGCTGGGCGACTGGCGGCTGGCGGTGCACTCGGTGCTCGGCGCCCGGGTCAACGGCCCCTGGGCGCTGGCCATCGGCCGCCGCCTCGCCGAGCGGTACGGGGTGGACGCCCAGGCGATGCCCTCAGACGACGGCATCGTGGTGCGGCTGCCGGACACCGCCGACGAGCCACCCGGCGCCGACGTGGTGGTCTTCGAACCCGACGAGATCGCCCAGCTGGTCGAGGAGTCCGTCGGCACCTCGGCGCTGTTCGCGTCCCGGTTCCGCGAGTGCGCGGCCCGGTCGCTGCTGCTGCCCCGCCGCGACCCCCGCCGCCGGCAGCCGCTGTGGCAGCAGCGGCAGCGGGCCGCCCAGCTCCTCGACGTGGCCCGCGAGTACGCCGACTTCCCGGTCACCCTGGAGGCCGCCCGGGAGTGCCTGCAGGACGTCTTCGACCAGCCGGCCCTGGCCGAGCTGATGCGCGACCTGGCCGCCCGGAAGGTACGCCTGGTCGAGGTGGAGTCCGAGCGCCCGTCCCCGTTCGCCCGTTCGCTGCTCTTCGGCTACGTCGGCGCGTTCCTCTACGAGGGCGACGCCCCCCTGGCCGAGCGCCGGGCCGCCGCGCTCGCCCTCGACTCCGGGCTGCTCGGCGAGCTGCTCGGCCGGGTCGACCTGCGCGAGCTGCTCGACCCGGCGGTGCTCGCCGAGACCGAACGGCAGCTGCGCTGGCGCACCGAGCAGCGCCGCCCCCGCGACGCCGAGGACGTGGTCGAGCTGCTCCGGGTGGTCGGCGACCTGAGCGAGGCCGAGCTGGCCGAGCGGGGCGTGCCGGCCGGCTGGCTGGCCGAGCTGGCGGCGGCCCGCCGGGTGCTGCGGGTCCGGATCGCCGGCGAGGAACGCTGGGTGGGCGTGGAGGACGCGGCCCGGCTGCGGGACGCGCTCGGCGTGGCGCTGCCGGTCGGGGTGGCCGAGGCGTACCTGGCGCCGGTGGCCGACCCGCTCGGCGACCTGGTCGCCCGGTACACGCGCACCCACGGCCCGTTCGCTGCGGCCACCTGCGCCGCCCGGTTCGGGCTCGGGGTGTTCGTGGTCGAGCAGACGCTGCGCCGACTCGCCGCCACCGGGCGGGTGGTCTCCGGCGAGTTCGCCCCGGACAGCGTCGGCACCCAGTGGTGCGACGCCGAGGTGCTGCGGTTGCTGCGGCGACGGTCGCTCGCCGCGCTGCGCCGGGAGATCGAGCCGGTGCCGCCGCGGGCCCTCGCCGCGTTCCTGCCCCGCTGGCAGCAGGTCGGCTCGTCGACGCGGGGCGTGGAGGCGGTCGCCGCCACCGTCGAGCAGCTCCAGGGAGCGGCGGTGCCGGCGTCCGCGCTGGAACGCCTGGTGCTGCCCGCCCGGGTGGCCGACTACTCCCCCGCCCAGCTCGACGAGCTGTGCGCCAGCGGCGAGGTGGTGTGGGCCGGGTCCGGGGCGATCTCCGGCGGCGACGGCTGGGTCACCCTGGCGTACGCCGACGTCGCGCCGCTGCTGCTCCCGCCGCCGGACGAGGCGCTGGCGCTGACCCCGCCGCACGAGGCCGTGCTCGACGCGCTCGCCGACGGGCAGGCGCTCTTCTTCCGCTCGCTCGCCGACCGGGTCGGGTCGACCGACGACGCCGCCCTGGCCGCCGCGATCTGGGACCTGGTCTGGGCCGGGCACCTGACCAACGACACCCTCGCCCCGCTGCGGACGGTGCTCGGCGGGGGCGGGGCGCACCGGTCCCGGCCGTCCGCCCCGCGCACCCGCTACCGCCGGCCGGGCCGGGTGGCGCTGCCCAGCCGCGGCGGCCCGCCCACCGTCGCCGGTCGCTGGTCCCGGCTGCCCGAGCGGGACCTCGACCCGACCCGCCGGGCCGCCGCCCTCGCCGACCTGCTGCTCGAACGGCACGGCGTGGTCACCCGGGGCGCGGTCATGGCCGAGCAGGTCACCGGTGGCTTCGCCGCGGTCTACCCGGTGCTGTCCGCACTGGAGGAGCGCGGGGCGGCCCGCCGGGGCTACTTCGTCGAAGGGCTGGGCGCGGCCCAGTTCGCGGTGCCCGGGGCGGTGGACCGGATCCGCGCCCTGGCCGACGACGTCCGGGGCGCGGGCGGGCCGACCGTGGTGCTGGCCGCCACCGACCCGGCGAACCCGTACGGGGCAGCGCTGCCCTGGCCGGAACGGGTGATCGACTCCGGCGACGGCGCGGCCCCGGCCACCGGGCACCGGGCCGGGCGCAAGGCCGGCGCCCTGGTCGTGCTGGTCGGCGGCGACCTGGTGCTCTACGTGGAGCGGGGCGGGCGGACCCTCCTGTCGTTCACCGATGACACCGACGCGCTCGCCGCGGCCGGCAAGGCACTCGCGGACGCGGTGCACTCCGGCGCCCTCGGCGCCATCTCGGTCGAACGCGCCGACGGTGAGGCGGTGCACGCCTCGCCGCTGCGCGACGCGCTGACCGCCGCCGGCTTCCGGCCCACCCCGCGTGGCCTGCGCCTACGCGGCTGACCGGAGGGGGCGAGCCCCGGTCGGTAGGGTGGCCGGCAGACGACGAGGGAGGACGGTCCGATGACCGCGATCCAGATACGACCCGCAGAGCCATCCGACCAGCCGGACGTGGCGGTGCTGCACCACCGCGAGTGGGGCGGCCCGTACGTGGTGGTCCACGACACCCAGTACGACCTGCGGGAGCTGCCGACGCTGGTGGCGGTGGACGACGCGGGCGAGCTGGCTGGCGCCCTGGTCTACCGGCTCGCCGACGACGGGCTGGAGGTGGTGAGTCTGGTGGCCGTCGACCCCGGCCTGGGCGCCGGCAACGCCCTGCTGACCGCTGCCGAAGGGGCCGCGCTGGACGCCGGGGCGGGCCGGCTCTGGCTGGTCACCACCAACGACAACCTCACCGCGCTGCGCTTCTATCAGCGACGAGGGCTGCGGATCGTGGCGGTCGACGTGGGCGCGGTCGACCGGGCGCGCGCGATCAAGCCGGCCATCCCGTACGTCGGCGAGGACGACATCCCGCTGCACGACGAACTGGTCCTGGAACGCCGGCTGGCGCCGACGCAACCTGGCCGACCTGCCGCCGGATAGCCTTCCCGCATGGCCCGGACCGCCTGGATCTCGCTGACCACCGACTACGGTCTCGCCGACGGGTTCGTGGCAGCGTGTCACGGCGTCCTCGCCCGGCTCGCCCCGTCCGCCCGGGTGATCGATGTGACCCACCTGGTGCCGCCGGCGGACGTCCGCAGGGGTGCGGCGGTGCTCGCGCAGACCGTGCCGTACCTGCCGGTGGGGGTGCACGTCGGAGTGGTCGACCCGGGCGTCGGGACCAGCCGGCGGGGCATCGGGCTCGCCACCCCGGGCGGCCTGCTCGTCGGGCCGGACAACGGGCTGCTGCTGGACGCCGCCGAGGCCCTGGGCGGGATCACCGAAGCGGTGGAGCTGACCAACCCGGCATGGCTGGCACCGGCGGTCTCCCGCACCTTCCACGGCCGGGACGTGTTCGCGCCGGTCGCCGCCCGGCTGGCGCTCGGCGCACCGCTGGCCGAGGCCGGTCCGGCAGTGGAGCCGGCGACGCTGGTCCGGCTGCCCGCACCGGTGATCCGCACCGAGCCGGACGGGTTCGCCGCCGAGGTCCTCACCGTCGACCACTTCGGCAACGTCCAGCTCGCCGCCCCCGCCGGCCTCCTCGACGGGTTCCCTGAGCAGGTCCGGGTAGTCGGCCCGGCCGACCGACAACTCCACCTCGGCGCGTCTGACGCCACGCCGCGACCTGAGGCCGTCGGTGAGGCCGTCGGTGGAGCCGTCGCGGTGCGCGGGGGCACCTTCGACGACGCCCCGGCCGGAGAGCTGGTGGTGTACGCGGACTCGGCCGGCCTGGTCGCCGTCGCGGTCAACACCGGCCGGGCGGCCGACCGACTCGGCGTACGCCCCGGGGACGTGCTGACGGTGACCCGGGGCTGAACCGGTCGGGCCGGGTCGCGGCCGGCTGCGGCCCGGTCGGGCTCGGATGTGGCCCGGTTGCCGCCCGTCGGGCCTGGTCGGGCCCGGCGGCCCGGTCCGACCGGGGTGCGGCCCGCACGGGCGAGGCAGGATGGACGGGTGCCCGAAGGTGACACCGTCTGGAACACCGCCCGCGTCCTGCAGCGGGCGCTGGCCGGTGCCCGGCTCACTGGCTCCGAATTCCGGGTGCCGCAGCTCGCCACGACCGACCTGGCCGGCTGGGCCGTCCGCGAGTCGGCCAGCCGGGGCAAGCACCTGCTGCTCCGGCTCACCGCGTCGGACGGGCACGTCGACGGCCGGCGGGACTGGACCCTGCACTCGCACCTGCGGATGGACGGCGCCTGGCGGGCGTACGCCCCGGGCGAGCGGTGGGCGGCCCGGCCGGCGCACCTGATCCGGGCGGTGCTCCGCTCCCCCGGCGCGGTCGCGGTCGGCTACCACCTGCACGAGCTGGCGCTGGTCCCGACCGCCGAGGAGGAGTCGCTGGTCGGCCACCTCGGGCCGGACCTGCTCGGCCCGGACTGGGATCCGGACGAGGCGGTCCACCGGCTGGCCGCCCACCCGGACGAGACCATCGGCGAGGCGCTGCTGGACCAGCGCAACCTGGCCGGGATGGGCAACATCTACACGTGCGAGGCGCTCTTCCTGCGCGGGATCTCGCCGTGGACGCCGGTCGGCGCGGTACCCGACCTGGCCGGCATGGTCGCCCTCGCGCGGCGGCTGCTCGCGGCGAACCGGGGCCGCTGGACGCGGAGCACCACCGGTTCGCTGCACCGGGGGCAGACCAGCTACGTGTACGGCCGCCGGGCCCAGCCCTGCCGGCGCTGCGGCACCGCCATCCGCAAGGGGGAGTTGGGCGAACGGGTCACCTACTGGTGCCCGGCCTGCCAGCCGGACCGCCGCTGACGGGGTTTGCTTTGGCCTCGCCGCCGACTCGGTCGGGCTGGTCGCGTCGGCGGTCAACACCAGCCGCGCCATTGCGAGGGGCAGCGCGTTCTCAGGGCCGCTCAGGGCCCTTTTCGGGGCCGTTCTCGAGGTTCGGATGGTCGGGCCCCAGTGGGCCCTTCCGCCTGACCCACAACATGAACCGGTCGTACATCACGTTGCCGTCGGGCGGGTTGGCCGGAGTGAGCCGGCGCAGGTCTTCCGCAGCTTGAGTCAACTGTTGGGCCATGTAGACACCAAGGGCGGCGAGGTTCCGCCGGTACTCGATGCCGAGGAGCATCCGGGCCGACGGGCACGGCCAGTCCATGTCCCCGCAGACACGGCACTTCCACCCTGGCCGGCGGGGCAGGTGAGGCAGGTGGGGCATCCGGTGGTGGGTGGCCGGCGCTCCGTTGGCGGGCCACCTCGCGGCACCGACGTGCTTGCGTACGTACGGACGGACGATCGGGCCTTGTTCCTCGCTGCGGCTCATCCCCCCATCGTGCTCCCGCTGTTAGCGATCGTCAACCCCGATCGGCGTTACCAATCGCCGATCAAGCGCCGATACCTACCGTCAACATGTGGTTGAGTTCGTGGGGATCGCTGAGATTCGGGAGATGCTTGGAGGCGTCAGCCGCGCCCGTGCATCCGTGATCGCCAGCCGACGCGACTTCCCTCCCCCGTATCAGGTGCTCAAGATGGGCCAGATATGGCGGAGGTCTGACGTAGAGAAGTGGATTAGAGAGCACCGGCCAGACCTGGCCACAGACTGACAGTGGGCCGAACGCCGCGAGCAGTCCACTTTGTAGGCTGGCCGCTCGTGCACATCGAGCCCGGGTCGGGCGTCACGGTCGACGGCGTCGCTCGGCTCCATACGACATGGGGGTAGGCGGTCTCGTGCGATTCAGCAGGAGCCGGCTCGGCGCGCTCGCGCTGACCACGGCCTTGACGATGACGGGATGCGGGGCCCTGGGCGGCCCCGACCGGCACGAAGGCGCGAAGGCCACGGCCGGCGCCGCGCCCGAGGGCGCCGCGGACCTCGGCGCGGTGGTCGCCACCCGCGACGTCCAGATCAGCAAGAGCAGGAACCTCTTCTCGGTGCATGTCGAGCTGTACGAACTGCGGCGGCGGGACGGGTTCGTCACGGTCAACGTCAAGATGACCCGCACCGACCAGGGCACGGGGAACGACGACTGGCAGGTCAGCGACACCTTCGAGGGCGACACCATCTCGCTCACCTTCGCCGGGGTGACCCTGGTGGACCGGAAGAACCGCAAGCGGTACCTGGTCGCGAGAGTGGACCCGAACACCACCCCGGACGGGAAGGACAGCCAGTACCTCGCCTCGACCAATCTCTCCAAGCTGTTCGTGAAGCCCGACCAGTCCATCTGGCTGTACGCCACCTTCGGTGCCCCGCCGGACGACGTCTCCGCCGTCGACGTGGTCATCCCTCAGGTCCCGGTGTTCGAGAATGTCCCGCTCGGCTGAGCGGGTGGCGGCGCTGGCCGTCGCCCTCGTCCTCGTCGTACCGGCCGGTGAGGCGGTGGCCGCGCAGTCGATGTCCCCGACGCCGGGACCGATGATTGTGCCCGGGCCGACCATCGCCCCCGGTGCGAACGTGGTCCGCCCGGCGCTGGACATCACTGCCTCCCCGCTGGACATCCTCGTCCCGGTCGAGGACCTGGCCGACGGCAGCATCACCGCCGAGTCCGGCTCGCGGGTCGAGCTGACGCTCGCCGCCGACGTCCTGTTCGCCTTCGGCAAGGCCGAGCTGTCCCCGGCCGCCCGGGCCCGGCTGGCCGGGATCGCCGAGCAGCTCCGTACGCAGGCCAAGGGCACCGTCCAGGTCGACGGCCACACCGACTCGGTCGGCGACGAGCAGAGCAACCTCACGCTGTCCCGGCGGCGGGCGGAGGCGGTCCGGGCCGAGCTGGCCCGGCTGCTCGGCGCCGCTCCGGTCCGCTTCGAGGTGCACGGCTTCGGCAAGGCGCGCCCGGTGGCGCCGAACCAGGTGGACGGCCGGGACAACCCGGCGGGCCGGGCCCGGAACCGGCGGGTGGAGATCCGTTTCGACCGGTGATGCCCGGCGACGGCCCGTGGAAGTTCCACGAACCGGCAAGATCCCCCAAGATACGGACGATTGGGTACTTCCCTCCTCGCCCCTGACGTCGCATGCTGCGGTTGACCGCTCACCGATCGTCAGCGGTGCGTACGCCCGGCACTCCAGGGTGGCGGCGGGCGCGCCTTGATCCGGGGGGAGAGCCATGGCCCTGTTCCGCAGATTCCGGTCGGGCTGGGCGGACCGCGCCGTCCGGACCGACGAGGACCACGCGCCGACCGTGCCCGCCGCCCGGGTCACCGAGGAGGAGACCGGGCCGACACCGGCCAGCCTCGACCCGGCCGCGGTGCCCCGCTGCTTCGGCCCGGTGCCGAACTTCGCCGGCAGCCCGCTGCCGGTGCTCGACCGGGCCGGCCGGCCGGTGCCCGGCACCGGCATCCGCAAGTTCGTGGACGCGCTCCCGCTGCCCGACGCATTCCGCAACTCCGGCTCGGCTGACGGCCATAATTCGGCCACCGCGCCGCCGGGCGGCAATCCGGACCGGATGAAGACCGGGTGGCCATACAATTCGGCCACCGCACCGCCAGGCGGCAATCCGGACCGGATGAAGACCGGGTGGCCATACAATTCGGCCACCGCACCGCCAGGCGGCGCTCCGGACCGAATGAAGGCCGGTCTGGCGCCGCGCCGGTTCGACAACTTCAGTTCGGCGCGTCTGGCGTCGCGCAGCGACCTGAAGCCGTCGCTGGAGCCGTCGCCGGTCACCGCCGGGCTGGGCGCCCGGCTGCCGGTTGCGGTGCCGGACACCATCACCTGGCCGGGCTGCGACTACTACGAGATCGGTTTGCAGGAGTACGCCCAGCGCCTGCACCGGGATCTGCCGGCCACCCGGCTGCGCGGCTACCGCCAGCTCAACCTGGGCACCGACCCGTCCGGGCACAACACCGTCAGCCCGCCGGACCGGCCCTGGCACCTCGGGCCGGTGATCATGGCACGCCGTGGTCGGCCGGTCCGGATCAAGTTCATCAACCAGCTGCCCACCGGCCGGGCCGGGGAGCTCTTCCTGCCCGTGGACGAGACCCTCGACGGGGCCGGCATCGGGCCGCTGGACGGGCCGGCGCCGTACCCGCAGAACCGGGCGGTGCCGCACCTCGCCGGGGCGCAGACCGCGTGGATCAGCGCCGGCAACCCCTGGCAGTGGGTCACCCCGGCCGGCGAGATCACCCTGTACCCGATCGGGGTGGGGGTGACGCCGGTGCCGGACATGCCGCCGCCGGGCGTCGGAGCCACCACCCTCTACTTCCCGAACGAGCAGAGCGGCCGGCTGATGTGGCTGCACGACAACAGCCTCGGTCTGTCCCGGCTCACCGTCTATTCCGGGCAGCTCGCTCTCTACCTGCTCACCGATCCCGCCGAGGAACGGCTGGTCGACGATTGTGTGCTCCCCGCCGACCAGCTGCCGCTGGTGATCCAGGACAAGACCTTCGTGCCGGACGACGCCCAACTGGCCGCGCAGGACCCGACCTGGGACCGGGACCGTTGGGGCGCCAAGGGCAGCCTCTGGCACCCGCACGTCTACCAGCCCCGGCAGAACCCGTACGGCAGCACCGGCACCAACCCGACCGGGCGCTGGGACTACGGGCCGTGGACGCACGACCCGGACGGCGTGGGCAGCCCGTGGGTCCCCCCGGTGCCGAACCCGCACCACGATCCGGTGGCCGAGCCGGACGAGCCGCCGCTGGCGCCGAACGTGCCGCACCCGTCGGCCGTCCCCGAGGCGTACGGGGACACCCCGCTGGTGAACGGGGTGGCCTATCCGTACCTGGAGGTGGCGCCGAAGGCGTACCGGTTCCGGATCCTCAACGCGTGCGCGGACCGCAGTCTCAACCTCCAGCTCTACCGGGCCGGGTCGGACGGGCGGATGTGGACCGAGGACGGGAGCCTGGCCGACCCGCACGCCGGGGAGGTGCCGATGGTCGAGGCGGTACGGGCGGCCGGACGGCCGGCGTGCTGGCCCACGGACGGGCGCGACGGCGGGGTGCCGGATCCCGCGGCCGCCGGCCCGGAGCTGATCCGGATCGGCAACGAGTCCGGTCTGCTGCCCGCCCCGGTGGTCCTGGCGAACCGGCCGATCGGCTACCGGTACGACCGGCAGGACCCGACCGTGCTCAACGTGGACGGGCACGCCCTGCTGCTGGCCCCCGGCGAGCGGGCCGACGTGGTGGTGGACTTCGCCACGGTCCCCCCGGGCAGCACCCTGATCCTCTACAACGACTGCCCCGCCCCGCTGCCCCGGTTCGACCCGCGATACGACCACCACACCGGCGCCCCCGACCGCACCGCGACCGGCGGGCTCCCCGCCGCCCGGCCCGGATACGGCCCGAACACCCGGACCCTGCTCCAGTTCCGGGTGGTCGGCACCCCGGCGGAGCCGTACGACCTGGCCCGGCTCGCCGCCCGCCTGCCCGAGGCGTACGCGGAAAGCCAGCGACCGCCGATCGTGCCGCAACCGGCGTACGACGCGGCCTTCGGCACCCGCACGGCCCGGGAGACGGTGGTCCCGGCGCGGGCCACCTCGGTCACCTTCACTCCGGCCGGCGCGGCCGCCCCGGTGACCCTGCCGCTGTCGGTCAAGTCGGTCGGGCAGGTCTTCGAAGCCCGGCACGGCCGGGCGGTGGGCCGGCTCGGTGTCGGCCACCCGAACGCCGGCCCGCTCACCTCGGCCACCCTGCCACTCGGGCCGGTCGACCCGGCCACCGAGGTGCTGTACGCGGCCGACCCCACCGCGCCGGTCGGCGGACCGGCCGACGGCACCCAGCTCTGGCGGATCGTCGGGGACGCCCCGCGTACCCATCCGGTGCACGTCGAGGGCTGCGACGTGCAACTGGTCAACCGGGTCGGCTGGGACGGCACCGTCCGCCCACCGGACCCGGACGAGCTGGGCTGGAAGGAGACCGTCCGGGTCAACCCGCGGGAGGACGTGATCGTGGCGCTACGCCCGGTCCCGCCCAGCCTGCCGTTCAAGATCGGCGACAGCGTACGGCTGCTCGACCCGTCCCGGCCGGCCGGCATCCGGCTCGACGCCAGCCCGGTCAGCCCGATCGACGGGCGGCCGGCGGCGGTGGTCAACCAGCTGGTGAACCTGGGCTGGGAGTACCGCTGGCAGACCCACGCGGCGGGGCTGCGCGACCAGGGGATGAGCCGGCCCCTGGTGCTGCGGGTCGCGCCGGCGGCGCCGACCGGGCTGACCGCCACCCCGGCGCCCGGCTCGGCCACCGCGCTACCGGCCATCGCGCTGGCCTGGACCGGCCACGGCAGCCGGCCCCCGGCCACGAGTCACCTGCTGCAACGGGCCACCGACGCGGCCTTCACCAGAGGGCTCACCGAGATCACCGTGGCCGCCACCGCCACCCGGTACACGGACGCGACGGTGACGCCGGGGGTCACCTACCACTATCGGATCCGCGCGGAGAACACGGTGAGCTGCTCGGCCTGGTCGAACAGCGTCCCGGCGTCGGTGCAGCTCACCTCCCCGGCGAAGCTGACCGCGGCGGTGCCGCCGGCCGCGCCGCTGCGCGTCGCGCTGTGCTGGGCCAACCGCTCCTTCGCCACCGGGGTGGACGTGCAGCGGGCCACCAACCCGACGTTCACCAGCGGGCCGGGTACCACCGCCATCGCGGTCGGCGACGCGCACGTCGACCCGGCGGTCGCCCCGGACACCACCTACTACTACCGGGTCCGCACCACGTACCTTGGTGCGGCGTCACCCTGGTCGACGGTCGCCACGGTGACCACCCCGCCCCGGCCGGGGCTGCCCACCGGGGTGAGCGCCACCGCGACCGCGCCCGCACCGGACACCGCCACGGTGATCCTGAGCTGGTCCGCCAGTACGCCCGCCGGGCCGGGCTCCGGGTTCGTGGTACAGCGGGCCGCCGACCCCGGGTTCGGCCACGAGCTGGCCACCTTCACCGTCACCGGCCGGGGGTTCACCAACACCGGGCTGACCCGGGGCGTCACCTACCACTACCGGATCCGCTCGTTCAACGTCGTCGGCACCTCCCCCTGGACCGCCCCCATCCCCATCACCACCCCCACCTAGCCCTCTTGATCAAGGAGTTTGCGTCAAGAATTCGCGCGAGCCCGACGCAAACTCCTTGATCAACCCTGCGCGGTGGGGGTGGGGGTCTGGAGGGGGGTGGTGGGGGTGCGAAGTTCGGCCAGGGCGGCGGCCACGCCGTGCAGCAGGTCGGTGGCCTCGGTGAGGCGGGCGGCGGCCGGGTGTTCGGTGCTCGGGCGGGCGTCCTCGGCCACGTAGCTGGCGGCTGCCACCACCAGTCGCTCGTACGCCGACACGCCGCTCTCCAGCTGGGCGGCCAGGGTGGCGTGCACCCCGGCGAGCGGCCCGCGCGGGGCGAGGCTGAGGGCACGTTCAACGCTGGCCACCCGGTTGGCCAGGTCGCGCAGGGAGCGGTCGGCCTCGGCCGCCTCGCGGACCGCCGGCTCGGCCGGCCCGTTGAGCCGGTCGGACATCCCGGCCAGGGTCAGCGCCGCCCGGTCGAGCCGAGCCCAGGCCGGCGCCGCCGTGGTGCCGCGCAGCGCGAGGCGGGTGCGGACCCGGCGTACCTCGGCGAGGACGCCGGGACCGACGGGCAGCCGCTCGACGGCGGCGACCAGCCGGGCGCGGGAGCGGGCGGCGGCCTCGACCGGGTCGAGGGCCGGCGGTGCCGGCGTGGCCGCGAGGGCCCGCAGGTCGGCCCAGCGCCAGGCGGCGACGGCGATCGCGCTGCCCGCGGCGCCGGCCCAGATCGCGTCCGGCAGGCCGATCCCGGCGTACGGGGTCAGCACCGCCGTCGCGCCGCCGAGCCCGCCGGCCAGGACGCTCCACCGGCGGGCGGAGCGCCGCAGCCGGCGCAGTTGACGGAAGTGTCGGGCCCGTTCGTCCGCCATCGCACTTTTCCCGTCTAGCTGGTGGTGCTCTCCCCGGTGCCGCGCTCCCGGCTCAGGCTGGCCCGGATCTCGTCCAGCCGAGCCGCGGCGGCCGGGTCGGCGGCGGGCGTGGGCTGCGCCTGCCCCACCGCCGGGTGCTCCTGCCGGCCGGAGAGCTGCTCGCCGGCCATGCTCGACCGGATCTGTTCCAGTCTCGCCGACCCGGCCGAGTCGAGCGTCGACTTCTGGATCTCCAGCATCCGGCCCTCGACCGAGTTGCCGGCCAGCTCGGCCCGCCCCATCGCGGTGGCGTACCGGCGCTCGATCCGGTCCCGGACCTCGTCCAGCGAGGGGGTGGTGCCGGGCGCGGTGAGCGAGGACATGGACTCCAGCGAATGGGCCACGCTCTCCTGCATCTTGGCCTGCTCGAGCTGGCTGAGCAGCTTGGTCCGCTCGGCCAGCTTCTGCTGGAGGATCATGGAGTTGTTCTCGACCGCCTTGCGGGCCTGGGCGGCCGCACCGAGCGCCTGGTCGTGCAGCGTCTTCAGGTCCTCGGTGGCCTGCTCGGCGGAGACCAGCTGGGTGGCGAGGAGCTGGGCGGACTGCTCGTACCGCCCCGCCTCAGCCTCCTCGCTGCGGGCCCGCGCCTGGTCGGCCAGCACCAGTGCCTGCCGGGCGTTCGCCTGGAGCTGCTCGACCTCGGACATCTGCCGGGACAGCTTCATCTCGAGCTGGCGCTGGTTGCCGATCACCGCGGCCGCCTGTTGGACCAGCGCCTGGTGCTGCCGCTGGGCCTCCTCGATGGCCTGCTGGATCTGCACCTTCGGGTCGGCGTGCTCATCGATCTTCGAGCCGAAGAGCGCCATCAGGTACTTCCAACCCTTGACGAACGGGTTCGCCATCTCCGCGTTGTCCCCTCATTAGCGTCGCGCCGCCCTCACCAGCCCGGGCGGAGTCGACCGGCGGGCCGTGCGGTGTGCCTCCATGGTTCCAGGCGGATGCCAGCCCGGCACCCCGACGAGCCTGATCAACAGTACGCGTCGGGTGCCACCGGCGGCTATGGCGCGGCCGAGCGGGTCAGGCGGCGCAGACCACGTCCCGATCCGCGGAGCGGACCCGAGTGCTGCGCAGCGTGGCCTTGAGCGGCGAATCCTGGCGAACCTGGACGGCCACCGATCCGTCGGAGGATACCTGGCGGACGTTCCGGCTGGTCGCCGTGCGGACGGCCGGCGAAGCCACCGGCGTCGGCTCGTCGGCTACCGGGACCAGCACCCCCGGCATCTGCTCGGCCAGGGCGACCGTGTCGCTGACGTCGCGTAGCAGCTCGGAGAGGCGGGCGCCGAGCGCGTCGCAGATCGCCGCCAGCAGCTCGCTGGAGGGCTCCTTCTGGCCGCGCTCGATCTCGGAGAGGTAACCGAGGCTCACGTTGGCGGCGGAGGAGACTTCGCGGAGGGTGCGGTGCTGCCCCTGCCGGCGCGCCCGCAGGGCGTCACCGATCACCCGGCGTAGCAGGACCATCGCACCTCCCCCTGACGGGACCACTATCTCCGGGCCGGCCGTGCCGCGTCGGGCGCGGCGGACCGCTCCCGGCGCCGACGCCGTCCGCCGAAGCCTTTCCGCCACGGTACCCGGTGGCTGCCCGCGCGACATCCCGCCCCGCCCCTCCAATTGCCCGGATCCGGCCCGCCGGCCGGAGCGAACCGCCCATCGCGGGCGGGCCCGCGGTCGGGCGCGTCGCCGGGTGACTCACCGGCGGCCCGCTCCGGCCCGGTCGGCGTCGTCCGGCCCGGCGGCCACGTCGATGGCCTGGATCCGGTCGGTCAGCAACCGCAGCGCCTCGATCACCGCGGCCGACCGGATGTGGTCGCGGCCACCGTCGAGGTCGAGCCGGCTCACCCGGGTGCCGCCGGGACCGGCGACGGCGACGTACACCAGGCCGACCGGCTTGCCGTCCTGTGGTTCCGGCCCGGCCACGCCGGTGGTGGCCAGCCCCCAGTCGGCGCCGCAGCGGCGCCGCCCGCCCTCGGCGAGCGCGGCGGCCACGTCCGGGTCGACCGGTCCGCGCTCGGCCAGCAGATCCTCCGGTACGCCCGCAAGCTGCGACTTGAGCTCGGTGGCGTAGACCACCAGGCCGCCCCGGTAGACGCCGCTCACACCGGCGATCTCCACGATCGAGGCGGAGAGCAGCCCGCCGGTGAGGGACTCGACGGTCGCCAGGGTCTCGTGTCGCAGCGACAGGCGGTGCACCACTCCCGCCGCCGGGCTGCCGACGGGCCGCTCGTGTCTGGCATCCGTTCCCATGCCGATCCTCACTCCCCGCTGCCGCCGGCCCCGCTCATCCTGCCGGGGCGGCGCAGGCGGAGGGCCTGGGCGATGTAGTCGAAGCCGGTCAGCACGGTGACGACGACCGCGGCGCCCATGATCCACGGGCCGACGACGGCCGCCGCGGCGGGCATCGGCCAGAGGTACCAGGTGATGGCGAGGATCTGGAGCGCCGTCTTGACCTTGCCGCCCCGGCTGGCCGCGATCACCCCGTGCCGGATCACCCAGAACCGCAGCGCGGTGATGCCCAGCTCGCGCAGGAGGATCACCGCGGTCACCCACCAGGGCAGCCGGTCGTACCAGGAGAGCAGCACCAGGGCGGCGCCGGTGAGCGCCTTGTCGGCGATCGGGTCGGCGACCTTGCCGAGCGAGGTCACCAGCGCGAACCGGCGGGCGATCCAGCCGTCCACGAGGTCGGTCGCCGAGGCGAACACGAAGATCAGGCAGGCGGTCATCCGCCAGCCCGCATGGGTCATCCCGGAGGCGACCACCGAGGCGGCGAAGACCGGCACGAGCACCAGCCGCAGCGCGGTCAACACGTTCGCCGCGTTGAGCAGCGGAACCGGGGACGCCACCGTCGATTCCGCCCCGGTCATCCCCGCACCCCGCTCCGGCCGCCGTGGCGTACCTCGCACCGCACCACGTGGCTCCCCCGCTCCGCTCGGGCCCGTCGTCACCGTGCCGCGCCGGGCGCCGCCGAGATCATCTCATCCGGCACGGCGACCAGGTCGACGCCCTCGGTCGCGGTGACCGTGGCCCGGACCAGGTCGCCGGGGCGCAGCGCGGCGAGGTCGACCCCGCCGCCCTCTGGTAGGACCAGAGTGGTCGAGCCGTCCACCTCGGGCGCCTGGTGGGCCGCCCGGCCCTCGACCACGCCGTCGGCGACCGAGTCGACCAGCACCTCGACCGTCGAGCCGACGCGCTCCTCGGCCCGCTGCGAGCAGAGCTCGTCGGCAAGCGCGCTGAGCTTGTCGTACCGCCGCTTGATCGTGGCGGCGGAGACCTTGCCCGGCAGGCCGGCGGCCTCGGTGCCGTCCTCGTCGCTGTAGTCGAACACGCCGATCGCGTCGAGCCGCGCTTCGGTCAGGAACCGGACCAGCTCGTTGACGTCCTGCCGGGTCTCACCCGGGAAACCCACGATGAAGTTGCTCCGGGCGCCCGCCTCGGGGGCCGACGCGCGGGCGGAGGCCAGCAGCTCCAGGAACCGGTCGGTCGAGCCGAAACGGCGCATCCGGCGCAGCACCGGCTCGCTGGAGTGCTGGAACGACAGGTCGAAATAGGGTGCCACGCCCGGCGTGGTGGCGATCACCTCGACCAGGCCGGGCCGGGTCTCGGCGGGCTGGAGGTAACTGGCCCGCACCCGGACGATCCCGTCGATCGCGGCGAGCTGCGGCAGCAGCTTCTCCAGCGCCCGGGGGTCACCCAGGTCCTTGCCGTACGAGGTGGAGTTCTCGCTGACCAGCACCAGCTCGCGGACGCCGGTCTTGGCCAGCCACTCCGCCTCGGCGAGCAGCTCGTCCGGGGTACGCGAGACGAACGCGCCGCGGAACGCCGGGATGGCGCAGAACGCGCAGCGCCGGTCGCAGCCGCTGGCCAGCTTGAGCGAGGCGACCGGGCCGGTGTCGAGCCGGTGCCGCAGCACCTGCCGCAGGTGGGCCGGGGTGCGCTCGTCCGTCTCGGTGGCCACCCGGGCCGGGGTGCCGTGGCCGGGCAACGACACCGCGGCGTCCCGCCGCTTGACCGGGGTGAGCGGCAGCAGCTCCCGACGGTCCCGCGGGGTGTGCGCGTCCAGCGCCTCCCCGGCGACCACCGCGTCCAGCCGGGCGGCGATGTCCGGATAGTCGTCGAAGCTGAGCACCGCCTGCGCCTCGGGCAGGCTCTCGGCCAACTCCCGGCCGTACCGCTCGGCCATGCAGCCGGCGGCGACCACCTTGGCGCCGGTGTCGGCGGCGGCGAGCAGCGTCTGGATCGAGTCGTGCTTGGCCTTCTCCACGAAGCCGCAGGTGTTCACGACCACCACGTCGGCACCCTCGCCGTCGGTGGTCACCTGCCACCCGTCGGCGTGCAGCCGGGCGGCCAACTCCTCCGAGTCGACCTCGTTACGGGCGCAACCCAGGGTCAGCAGGGCGACGCGGCGGCCAGCGGCATCGTCGGCAGGGGAGGTGGCAGACACCATCCGAGGGTACCGGGCCGCGCAGGTGGAGCCGCGAGGGCGGGCCGCCGCATCGACCGCCTCGCCGGCTGCCACTCCGGCCCGGGCCGCCTCGCCGGGCGGGCGCCGCGAGTTGCGGCATATCGCGGTCTCCGCGGGCCGAGAGACCCCAACTTGCCGCATCTAGCGCCGTGGCCGGACCGGGGGCGGGGCTGGGCGGGCAGCGGCGGGGCCGGGCGGGGGCGAGGGCCGGGCGGGGGGCCGCCGCGCGGACCACCGGTCAGCGGGCCGCCGCGCCCACCCGGGCCAGGCGGTCGAGCAGGAAGACCTCCGTGCCGGCCAGGCCGGTGGAGCAGAAGACCGAGATCTGGTCCGCGCCGGTCCGGCCGGGGACCGCCCCCGCCAGCACCGCGCCCAGGTCGCGCAGCCGCCCGGCGTACGGTTCGACGGCGGTGAGCATCGGCGGGACGTACGCGGCGGCCTGCGCCGGCGAGTCGGTGACCAGCACGTCGGCAGCGTCCAGCAGGTCGGTGCCGAACTCGTGCCGGTCGACCTGCTTGAAGCCGACCGTGTTGACGTGGGTACCCGGGGCGAGGTCGCGGGCGTCGAGCACCGGCGTGGTGCTGGTGGTGGCGAGCACCACCACGTCCCGCTCGCGGACCGCCTCGACGGCCGAGCCGACCGCGCGGGCCGGCACGCCCAGCTCGGCACGGACCCGGGCGGCGAACGCCTCCCGGCGGGCCGCCGACCGGCTGTGCACGGCCACCTCACGCAGCGGACGGACCGCCGCGGCCGCCCAGACCTGGGTCCACGCCTGGCGTCCGGAGCCGACCACACCGAGGGTGGCCGCGTCGGGGCGCGCGAGGGCGTCGACGGCCACGCCGCCCAGTCCTCCGGTACGCCGGGAGCCGAGCTCCTCGCCGACCGCGATCGCCCGCACCGCCCCGCTCCGCGCCTCGTGCAGCACGACCAACTGCCCACTCTCCGGGAGCCCGAAGGTGTCGTAGGACCGGAAGCCGTACCACTCACCGGTGAGGTGGCCGGCGGTGAGCACCATCCGACCCCCGCCCAGCGGGGCGGACGCCCGGGGCGGGGCGACCAACCGGCCCTCGTACGCGGCCAGCACGGCGTCCCGCATGGCGGCCACGGTGAACGGGGCATCCAGGGCGGCGACGTCCCCGTCGGAGTAGAGCAAGGTCATGACGACCATGGTGCAACTTCAAGTTGACATCAGCTCCAGCCATGGTGGCCTTTGTCACCGAGTCGGTCGGCCGCCGGCGTCGGTGCTACCGTCGGCTGCGGCGGCACTGCCGCCCCGGACGAGTGGTGGGCGTACCCGGTCAGGCCAAGACGCCCCGCGTGAGAGACCACCCGTCCCGGCCCTGGCTGCCGGGCCCATCCCGCAGAGGTGACCGTCATGGCCTGGACCGTGCTGGTGTTTTCCGGGCTGCTGGAGACCGTGTGGGCGATCGCCCTCGATCGCAGCGCCGGCTTCAGCCGCCCCCTCCCCTCCCTCGTCTTCGTCGTCTCACTGGTGGCGAGCATGGCCGGCCTGGCGTACGCGCTGCGCGACATTCCGGTCGGCACCGGCTACGCGGTCTGGGTGGGGATCGGGGCGGTCGGCACCGCGCTGGTCGGCATGCTCGCGCTGGACGAGCCGGCGACCCTGCCCCGGATCGCCTGCCTGCTGCTGGTGGTCGCCGGCGTGGTCGGCCTCAAACTCTTCCAGTGACGCCCCGCTGTCCAATTCGGTGGGCCCTCAGGCGTCGCCGCCGCGCAGGCCGACCAGGACCTCCTCCAGCTCGTCCGGCTTGACCAGCACGTCGCGGGCCTTGGACCCCTCGGACGGCCCGACCACGCCCCGGGTCTCCATCAGGTCCATCAGCCGGCCCGCCTTGGCGAAGCCGACCCGCAGCTTGCGCTGGAGCATCGACGTGGAGCCGAACTGCGAGGTGACCACCAGCTCCACCGCCTGCACCAACAGATCCAGGTCGTCGCCGATGTCCTCGTCGATCTTCTTCTTGCTGTCCTGCGCCACGGTCAGCACGTCCGAGCGGAACTCCGGCTCGCGCTGGTCCTTGCAGAACTTCACCACGTCGGCGATCTCGCGCTCGGTCACCCAGGCGCCCTGGATCCGGATCGGCTTCGACGCGCCCATCGGCAGGAAGAGGCCGTCACCGCGGCCGAGCAGCTTCTCCGCGCCCGGCTGGTCGAGGATGACCCGCGAGTCGGCCAGCGAGGAGGTGGCGAACGCCAGCCGGGACGGCACGTTCGCCTTGATCAGACCGGTGACCACGTCGACCGAGGGCCGCTGGGTGGCCAGCACCAGGTGGATCCCGGCGGCCCGGGCGAGCTGGGTGATCCGGACGATGGAGTCCTCAACGTCGCGTGGCGCGACCATCATCAGGTCGGCCAGCTCGTCCACGATCACCAGCAGGTACGGGTACGGGCGCAGCTCCCGCTCGCTGCCCGGCGGGGCCTTGATCTCGCCGGTGCGCACCTTGCGGTTGAAGTCGTCGATGTGCCGGACCCCGTTGGCGGCGAGGTCGTCGTAGCGCATGTCCATCTCGCGGACGACCCACTCCAGCGACTCGGCCGCCTTCTTCGGGTTGGTCACGATCGGGGTGACCAGGTGCGGGATGCCCTCGTAGCCGGTCATCTCGACCCGCTTCGGGTCGACCAACAGCAGCCGCACCTCGTCGGGGGTGGCCCGGGTCAAAATGGACACAAGCAGAGAATTCAGGCAGCTCGACTTCCCGGCACCGGTGGCCCCGGCGATAAGGATGTGCGGCATCTTCGCGAGGTTGGCCACCACGTAGCCACCCTCGATGTCCTTGCCCAGCGCCACCACCATCGGGTGGTGGTCGCCGGTGGCGGCCCGCGAGCGGAGCACGTCGCCGAGCGACACGTTCTCCGGGTCGGTGTTCGGGATCTCCACGCCGACCGCGCTCTTGCCCGGGATCGGGCTCAGGATCCGCACGTCCGGCGACTTCACGGCGTACGCGATGTTGCGGGAGAGCTGGGTGATCCGCTCCACCTTGACGCCCGGGCCCAGCTCGACCTCGTAGCGGGTGACCGTCGGGCCGCGGGTGAAGCCGGTGACCGCGGCGTCCACGTCGAACTGTTCGAAGACTCCGGTCAACGCGGCGATCACCTCGTCGTTGGCCTTGCTCCGGGTCTTCGGCGTGGCGCCGCTGCCCAGCATGTTGGCCGGCGGCAGCGTGTAGTCGCCGGCCAGCCCGGCGAGCGCGAGCTGCTCGGCCCGGGTGGGCAGGGGCGAGTGCTCCGGCGGCTCGGCCGGCTTGCGGCTCGCCGGCACCTTCGCGGGCCGCTTGCGCGGCAGCTTCAGGGTGTCCTGCAGGTCGACGCCGTCGAGGTCGTCGAGGTCGCCGTCCGGGTCCGCCGGTTCCAGCGGCGCAACGCGCTTGGCCGGCCGCTTGCGGGCCGGCTTCGGCGCCGCCTCGGCCTCGGCGTCGTCGGTGGCCGGCGCCCCGACCAGGCTGCCCGCGAGCAGCCCGAGCCGCTCCGGGATCTTGTTGATCGGCGTCGCGGTGACCACCAGCAGGCCGAAAATCAGCAGCAGGACGAGCAGGGGCATGGCCACCCAGGCGGTGACCGCGGTCGCCAGCAGGTCGCCCAGGCCCGCGCCGATCAGGCCGCCCGCGTAGTCCCGCTGCACCGCGTCGGCCGGGTCCTGTCCGATGTGCAGCAGCGCCGCGGTGGCGAGCAGCATCGAGCCCCAACCGACCAGGCCACGCCCGCGGTGCGCGGGATCGCCCGGGGTCCGCATCAGCCGCCAGGCACCGATCATCAGCAGCACCGGCACCACGATCGCGATCGCGCCGAGGAAGAGCCGGACGGTGTCGGCGAGGCGGGCACCGACCGGCCCGGCGCCACCGAACCAGATCGCCACCGCGCTGAGGATCGAGACGCCGAACAGAAGCAGCCCGGCACCGTCGCGGCGGTGCTCCGGGTCGAGGTCGCGGGCCGAGGCGGCCTGCCGGCCGGCGGCGCGGACCGCCCAGCCCACGCCGTGCGCCAGACCCATCCACAACGCACCGACCGCCCGACCGACGTAGACGGCCGGCCCCGGCCGGGCCGCTGGCCGCCGTCGGGGAGTCGCCCGGGTGGCCTTCTTCGCCGGCTGACGGGCACGACTGTTCGTGGTGCCACGCGGCGACGCGCCGCGCCGCCGGCTCGCCTGAGAGGTACGGCCCGCCATACAGTCACCGTAACGGCGGGACCCGGCGGATCGCCGCTTTTCCGGGTCGTGTCCGCGCGTCGCAGCGCAGACCGCGCCGTAGTGTGTGTTATTCGCATGGCGAAGGGATGCCGATGGCGTCGCCGGAGATCGAGGACGGTCCGGACGGCCCCCTGGCCGGACCGCCGCAGGCGTTGCGGCCGCTGACCGGCGAGCTGATCGCCGCCGTGCTGGCCAACCGGGGGTACGCGGTGGCCGAGGATGCCGACGGCGATCTGGTGGGCCGCTGGGAGCAGCACCTGATCTGGTTCCACCGCCGCGGCGCCGCCGGGGAGTTGCTGCAGGTCCGTACCGTCGCCGCGCACCGCTTCGGCATCGAGCGCGTCCCCGAGCTGTACGCGTTCTGCAGCTCCTGGAACCACGACCGGCTCTGGCCGAAGGCGTTCGTGCACGTAGCCGACGACGGGCTGGCCCAGGTCTGCGGCGAGGTGACCACCGACCTGGAACGCGGGGTCACCCCGCACCAGCTCGACCAGCTGATCGACTGCGGCATCACCACCGGCTGCCAGCTCGGCGCCGCCGTGGGCCGCCTGCCCGGCGGGTCGGTCCGGTGACCACCTTCCGTGACCGGGGCCTGGCCGAAGCCCTCGCCGACGCCCGGGATCTGCCCGACGGCGAGGCCCGCTGCGCCGAGCTGGAGCGGATCGCCGCCCGGGCCGACGCGACCGACGACCCGCGTACGGCACTGGCCGCGCGGTTCGCGCTGATCGAGGCGTACCTGCACCTCGGGGAGCGGTGGCGGCTGGTGGAGCCGGTGCGCCGCTGCCTGGCCGCGCTCGACCGGGCGCCCGGCCTGCTGGACGGCCGCCCGGACGACATCGAACGGCTGCGCCGGCACCAGCGGCAGGCGGTGGAGGCGCTGTTCGGCACCCCGCGGATCGGCCTGGACCAGGCCCGGTCCCTCTTGGACGAGCTGACCGACCGGCTCGGCCCGGACGCCGAGCCGGTGGTCGAGCTGCGCTGCCGGCTCGCCGACCACCTCGGCGACGAGCCGACCGCCCGCCGGGAATACGCGCGCTGGCCCGACCATGCCGGCTCGACGCGTCTGACGCCGCGCCGCGACCCGGAACAGCCGCCCGGCCAGCCCGGCCGCGCGGCACCCCGCGCCGACCTGGCCCGGCCGGCCGTGCCCGACCCGGTCGCCGGCTGCCCGGGGTGCGCGCCGGCGCGGCGGGCCGAGCTGCTGGCCGGGTGGGGGGAGCCGCTGGCAGCCCTGGCGGCGCTGCGCCCGGTGCTCGACGGCGAGGTGAGCTGCACCGATCAGCCGGAACGGGCCCTGGTGGCGGGGCTGCTGCCGTGGCTGCGGACCGGCGAGGCGGCCCGCGCCGCACGGGCCCACGTGCGCGCCTACCGGCGGCACCGCCGGGAGCGGAACGCCTTCCCGCTGCTGGCCGCGCACCTGCGGTTCTGCGCGCTGAGCGGGCACCTGGACCGCGGGCTGGACCTGCTGGCCGAGCAACTGCCCGGGATGGACCATCCCGCCGACGACCTGTCCGCCATGGAATTCGCGGCGGCGGGCGCGCTGCTCTGCGGGTTGGCGGTCGAGGCCGGGCAAGGCGAGCGGCAGATCCGCCGCCCGGGGCACGGGCCGCGGCCGGTGGCCGAGGTGGACGTGGCCACGCTGGGCGGCCAGCTCCAGGCGCTCGCCATCGCGCTGGCCGGCAGCTTCGACGCCCGCAACGGCACCGGGCACCAGTCCGGCCGGATCGCCTCCTGGCTGGCCGAACGGCCGCTCGCCGAACCGGTGCCGCTGCCCGCCGAGGACGACGTCGACGAGTGGCCGGACGACGACCCGGCCGAACCAGGCCCGCCGGGCGAGGAGGAGATCGCTCCGCTCAGCCTGGCCCTGCTCACCGCCGCCCTCGACGTACGCGGCGACGGCTACGCGGTGGAGCCGGACGGCACGGTGGTGGGCCGCTGGGGCGAGGCGGTGATCCAGTTCCGCCGGCTCGGGCGGCAGGGGGAGATCCTGCACGCCCGGGTGGCGGCGGCCCGCCGGCTGCCGGCCGCCCGCCGCGCCCAGGCGTACGCGTTCTGCAACGCCTGGAACCACGACCGGCTGCTGCCGGCGGCGTACGTGCACGATCCCGGCGACGGGACGCTGGTGCTGGCCGCCGACGTCACCACCGACCTGTCGCACGGGGTGGCCCCGGCGCAGCTCCTGGTGCTGGTGACGGCGGCGGTCAGCACCGGTACCGCGTACGCCGAGGCGGCCGCCGCACTGCCCTGACAGTGCCGTGCGGTCAGACCTCGACGACCGTCGGGACGATCATCGGCCGCCTGCGGTACGCGTCGTTGACCCAACGCCCGACGACCCGCCGGACGATCTGCTGGAGCTGGTGCGGGTCGGTGATGCCGTCCGCGGCGGCCCGGTTGAGCGCCTCGGTGACCAGCGGGACGACCGGGCTGAACGCCTCCGGGTCCTCGGAGAAGCCCTTCGCGGAGACGGTCGGACCGCCGACCACCTTGCCGGTGACCGAGTCGACCACCACGGTGGCGGCGATGAAGCCGCCGTCGCCGAGAATCCGCCGCTCGGTGAGCAGCGACTCGCTGACGTCGCCGACCGCGAGCCCGTCGACGTAGACGTACCGGCTCTTCACGTGGCCGGCCAGGCTGGCCCGCCCGTCGACCAGGTCGACGACGTCGCCGTCCTCGCAGAGCACCACCCGGTCCGGGGCGACGCCGGACTCGATGCCGAGCCGGGCGTGCGCCCGCAGGTGCCGCCACTCGCCGTGCACCGGCATCAGGTTGCTCGGACGGGTGACGTTGAGCAGGTAGAGCAGCTCCCCGGCGGGGGCATGGCCGGAGACGTGCACCTTGGCCACGTCCTTGTGCACCACCACCGCGCCGGCCCGGGCCAGCCGGTTGATCACCCGGTAGACCGAGGTCTCGTTGCCCGGCACCAGCGAACTCGCCAGCACCACGGTGTCGCCCGGGGCGATGGTGATGTGCCGGTGGTCGCCGCTGGCCATCCGGCCCAGCGCGCTCATCGGCTCGCCCTGCGAGCCGGTGGACATCAGCACGATCTGCTCGGGCGGCAGCGTGGTGGCCTCCTCCAGGCCGACCACCAGGCCCGGCGGGATGTTGAGCAGGCCGAGGTCGCGGGCGATGCCCATGTTGCGGACCATCGACCGGCCGATCAGCGCCACCTTGCGGCCGTGCTCGACGGCCGAGTCGAAGACCTGCTGCACCCGGTGCACGTGCGAGGCGAACGAGGCGACGATGATCCGGCCCCGGGCCTTCGCGAAGATCGAGTCGAGCACCGGTCCGATCTCCCGCTCCGGGGTGACGAAGCCGGGGATCTCCGCGTTGGTGGAGTCCGACAGCAACAGGTCCACCCCCTCGGCGCCGAGCCGGGCGAAACCGGCCAGGTCGGTGATCCGGCCGTCCAGCGGGAGCTGGTCCATCTTGAAGTCGCCGGTGTGCAGCACCAGGCCGGCGCCGGTGCGGAGGGCCACCGCCAGCGCGTCCGGGATCGAGTGGTTGACCGCGAAGAACTCGCACTCGAACGGGCCGAGCCGCTCCCGGTCGCCCTCCCGCACGGTCAGCGTGTACGGCTGGATCCGCCGCTCGGCCAGCTTCGCCTCGACCAGGGCCAGGGTGAACTGCGAGCCCACCAGCGGAATGTCCGCCTTGTGGGCGAGCAGGTACGGCACCGCGCCGATGTGGTCCTCGTGGCCGTGGGTGAGCACGATCGCCTGGACGTCGTCCAGCCGGTCCAGGATCGGGCCGAAGTCGGGCAGGATGAGATCCACGCCCGGCTGCTCGACGTCGGGGAAGAGCACCCCGCAGTCGACGATCAGCAGCTTGCCGTCGTACTCGAAGACGGTCATGTTCCGGCCGATGGCGCCGAGTCCGCCAAGCGGAATGATCCGCAAGCCGCCTTCCGGCAGTGGCGGGGGAAGTTCACCCTCGATATGCGCCTCGGTCACGCGTTCACCTCATTCTGCGACGCCGTCGCCCGGCGTCCGTCGTGTCGTTCGATCATTCGGGAAGGGCCAGGCCCGCCGCCGCGCAGTCGGCGCGCAGCTGGGCCAGTTCGTCGGCGGTGGCGTCCACCATCGGCGGGCGCACCGGGCCGGCCGGCAGGCCCTTGGCTGCCAGGCCCGCCTTCACCAGGATCACACCCTGGGTACGGAAGATGCCGGTGTACAGCGGCAGCAGCCGCCGGTGCAGGGCGAGGGCGGTCGTGGGGTCGCCCGCCTCGTACGCCTCGATCAGCTGCCTGGTCTGCACCCCGGTGAAGTGGGTCGAGGTGCCGACGACGCCGACCGCGCCGACCGCGAGGGAGGGCAGGGTCAGCGCGTCCTCGCCGCTGTAGAAGGCCAGGTCGCTGCGGGCGAGCACCTCGGAGGTGGCGGCGAGGTCACCCTTGGCGTCCTTGACCGCGACGATCCGGCCGTGCTCGGCCAGCCGCACCAGAGTGTCGGTGGCGATCGCGGTGCCGGCCCGGTGCGGGATGTCGTACATCATGATCGGCAGGCCGGTGGCGTCGGCGACCGCGGTGAAGTGCCGCAGCAGGCCGCTCTGCGGCGGCTTGTTGTAGTACGGCGTGACCACCAGCAGGCCGTGCGCGCCGGCCTTCTCCGCCTGCGCCGCCAGCTCGATGGTGTGCCGGGTGTCGTTGGTGCCGACCCCGGCGAGGATCCGGGCCCGGTCGCCGACCGCCTCCGCCACGGCCCGGATCAGGGCCTCCTTCTCGGCGTCGGTGGTGGTCGGGGACTCCCCGGTGGTGCCGTTGAGCACCAGCGCGTCGTTGCCCTGCTCATCGACGAGGTACTGGGCGAGCCGGCCGGCGCCGTCCAGGTCGAGGGATCCGTCGGCGGTGAACGGGGTCACCATGGCCGTGATCAGTCGCCCGAACGGGCGCGACGTGCCCCGGTCGGGAGCGGCAGGGTGGTCGTGCGTCATGTTCACAACCTAGCGGACGACCACCGGGGGCCCGGCGGCGAAGGGCGCAGGAGTCACTCGACGTGCGGGCTGGTCGCCACCTCGGTGCCGTCCGGCAGGGCGGAGATCACGAAGTCGGCGAAGACGTTCGGCGCGACGCGTGAGAGCTGCCGCAGGCACTCCACGGCCAGCTCGCGGATCTCCACGTCGGCGTGCTCGGTGGCGCGCATCTTGATGAAGTGCCGCCAGGCCCGGTAGTTGCCGGTGACCACGATCCGGGTCTCGGTGGCGTTGGGCAGTACCGCCCGCGCCGCCTGCCGGGCCTGCTTGCGGCGCAGCGTCGGGTTGGGCTCGTCGGTGAAGCGCGCCTCGAGTCCCTCCAGCAGCTCGGTGTACGCCCGCACGCTCGCCTCGGTCGCCTCGACGAACTTCTTGTGCAGCTCCGGGTCGTCGGCGATCACCGCGGGCTCGACCATGGCCGCGTCCCGCTCCGGCACGTACCGCTGGGAGAGCTGGGAGTAGGAGAAGTGCCGGTGCCGGATCAGCTCGTGGGTGAAGGACCGGGACACCCCGCTGAAGTAGAAGCTCACCGAGCCGTGCTCAAGCACGCTCAGGTGCCCGACCTCCAGGATGTGCGCCAGGTAGCCGGCGTTGGTCGCGGTGGCCGGGTTCGGCTTCTTCCAGCTCTGGTAGCAGGCCCGGCCGGCGAACTCGGCGAGGGCCTGACCACCCTCGGCATCGGTCGACCACGGCACATCGTCCGGCGCCTGGAACTGCGTCCACGCGATGAGCTTGACCTGGGGCTGCACCATCTCCGGCATTCCTGCGACTGTAGTGGCCGGTGTGCCTGGGGCGAAAGTTGGGCACGCGGACGTGAGGCGTCGCACCACAGCAAATCTTGCGGGCGCGGGTCAGACGTAGAGCGAGGTGAACGGAGCCCAGGGCAGGTTGCGGACCACCGAGAAGGCGAGCCACGCGGCGAGGAAGCCGCCGAGCACCTTCGGGCTGAGCCGCAGCTCCGGAATCCGCCAGCCGAACGCCTGGTTTCCCGCCCAGGCGACGAAGAGATACGCCAGGAAGGGCAGCGCGAACACGAAGAGGAAGTGGTGCCGGGCGGCGGCCGGCAGATCGGCGTGCAGCACGTACCACAGGGCGCGGGTGCCGCCGCAGCCCGGGCAGTCCAGCCCGGTGGTGAGCTTGAGCAGGCAGGTCGGCGGGGCGTCCGGTGCGCTGTGGGTGGGGTTGCTCAGCAGCGCGTACGCCATGCCGAGGCCGACACAGCCCACGGCGGCGAGGGGCACCGCCCAGCGCGGGGCGCGGGCGTGCACCCGCAGCACGAAGCGGGTGAACCGGTCCGGCTCGACGTGCTGGTACGCCACCCCGGCGGGCCAGATCGGCGGCGGGACGGGGCCGGTGGGCGGGACGGGGACTGCCTGCGGTTCGGGCGCCGCAGCTTGCCGGTCAACGCTCGTCACTGCCTCACCGTACACCCGCGACGCCTGCCAGCGCGGCAGCCAACGGGACCGCCAGGTCGCCGGCGGCCGGCGGGGCGACCGCGTCCAGGCCGAGCCACCCGGCGAGGCGGTAGAGCTCGGCGGCGAGCGCCACGGCGGTCTCCCCCGGATCAGCCCCCGGCTCCAGCCAGGCGGCCGGCACCAGCAGCACCCCCGCCTTCCGGTCGGCCTTCAGGTCGACCCGGGCGGTGAACCGCTCGCCCTGGAGGAAGGGCAGGACGTAGTAGCCGTGCACCCGTTGCGGGGCGGGCACGTAGATCTCGATGCGGTAGGTGAAGCCGAAGAGCCGCTCGGTGCGGGCCCGCTCCCAGACCAGCGGGTCGAACGGGCTGACCAGGGTGTTGCCGCGGACCCAGCGGGGCAGCCGGGCCTGCGCGTGCAGGTAGGCCGGCTGCCGCCAACCCTGCACCTCGACCGGGATCAGCTCCCCCGCCTCGACCAGCTCCGCGATCGCGCGTCGGGCCCCGACCACCGGCAGCCGGAAGTAGTCGCGCAGCTCCGGCTCGGCCGCCACGCCCAACGACCGGCCTGCGACCGCCACCAGGGCCCGGTGGGCGTCGACATCGGCCGGGGTGGGCGTGTCCAGCACGACCGCCGGCAGCACCCGCTCGGGCAGGTCGTAGCGGCGGGCGAACGAGGTGGTGCGGTCGGCCGCGGTCACCTCCCCGGCCCAGAACAGGAACTCCAGCGCCCGCTTGACCGAGGACCAGTTCCATCCCCAGTTGCCGGTCTCCCGGGGCGCGTCGTGCTCGATCTCGGCGGCGGTGAGCGGCCCCCGGGCCGCCACCTCGTCGCGTACCCGGGCGACCAGCTCGGGCTGCTCCTGCGCGATCCGGCGCATCCCGCCCCACGCCTCGTCACGGGCCCGGGCCATCCGCCAGCGCAACGCCGGCTGCAGGCCGACCGGGATCAGCGACGCCTCATGCCCCCAGTATTCGAACAGGTCCCGGGGGCGCCGGTAGGCCGCGATGTCGAGCAGCTCGGCCGGGTAGGGCCCGAGCCGGCTGTAGAGCGGCAGGTAGTGGGCCCGCTGCAGGACGTTGACCGAGTCCATCTGGATCAGCCCGACCCGGTCCAGCACCCGGCGCAGGTGCCGGCGGGTGGGCACCCCGGACGGCGCCGGGTCGGCGAAGCCCTGGGCGGCCAGGGCGACCCGGCGGGCCTGGGCGAGCGAGAGCGATTCCGGTGCGACCATCGCCGCGCACCCTAATCCACCCGTACGACACGACCGGCCGGAGCGGACGCTGGACCCGCCGGCCGCCCGGGCGTAGAACGGACGGATGCTCACCATCCGCCGGGAGGAGCCGGACGATGCCGAGGCGATCGCCCGGGTGCACGTACGCGGCTGGCAGGCCGCGTACGCCGGGATCATGCCGGACGAGGTGCTGCACCGGCTGAACCCGGCCGCCTGGGCGCAGCGCCGCCGGGACCTCGGCACCGCCGACCCGGAGCACCCGTTCGTCACCCTGCTGGCCGAGGTCGACGGGGCGGTGTCCGGGTTCACCACCTTCGGGCCGTATCGGAACAACCAGGACCGCGGCGACCTCGACCACCGGTACGGCGAGGTCGTGGCGATGTACGTCGAGCCGGCGTGCTGGGGCACCGGGGCCGGCCGGGCGCTGCTGACGGCGGCCCGGGCCGACCTGGCCGAGCGGGGCTGGACGGAGTACCGGCTCTGGGTGCTCGCCGACAACACCCGGGCTCGGCGCTTCTACGAGCGCGGCGGGCTGTCACCGGACGGCGAGGAGGCCACCTACCCGCTGCCGCTGTCCGGCGGGCGCGGCCCGGTGCGGCTGCGGGAGCTGCGCTACGCCGCCCGCCTCGACGGCTGACTTGCGCCGCTGGGCGGGTGTGCCGCGGCTCGACGTGGCGGGGCGGCGGATCGGCAGGCCGAGCAGCAGGCCCAGGCTGATCCAGACGTACGCGTTGCTGCCGAGGAAGGCGTCGACCCCGGTGAAATCCTCGTCCCAGGACCAGACGATCCGGCTGATCAGGAACGCGTACCCGATGGCCGCGGCGGCCAGCAGGACCGCGCGCCGGCGGCCGCGCGCGGGGGCCGCCATGCCGTTGTCGACCAGCAGGATCAGCGCGGGCAGCAGCCAGACCAGGTGGTGCACCCAGGTCACCGGGCTGACCAGGCACATGGTGACGCCGGTCAGGGCCAGGCCGGTGGCCTCGTCGCCGGCGGCCACCGCCGCGCGGGAGCGCCATGCCCAGACGGCCAGGGTGGCGAGCACCAGCACCAGCCAGGTGACGGTGCTCGGGTCCGCCGGATCCAGCCGGGCGACCATCCCGCGCAGCGACTGGTTGGAGATGAAGGCCAGCTCGCCCACCCGGTCGGTGTTCCACAGCGCCGACGTCCAGAACTCGCGGGAGGCGTCCGGGAAGAGCGCGCCGGCGAGCAGGGTGGCTCCGGCCGCCGCGCCCATCGCGGTGAACGCGGCCCGCCAACGCCCGGTGAGCAGCAGGTAGACGATGAAGATGCCCGGGGTCAGCTTGGTCGCGGTGGCCAGTCCGATGCCCACCCCGGCCCACCGGCTGCGCTCCGGCAGCAGCCGCAGCAGGTCCACCGCCACCAGGCAGACCAGCAGCATGTTGACCTGGCCGAAGCTGACCGTCTCGCGCATCGGCTCGTAGGCGGCGGCCAGGCAGAGCGCCACCGCGAGGGCGAACCAGCGGGTCCAGCCGCAGCGGCGGGCGATCGGGTCGACCAGCCACCAGATCACCACGGTGCTGGTCACCACGGTGGCGATCACGCTCACCGTGGTCACGGCGTGCCACGGCAGGTACGCCATCGGCAGCATGACCAGCGCGGCGAACGGCGGGTAGGTGAAGCCGTACTGGGTGCCGGCCCGGAGGAAGTCGTAGATCTCCCCGCCGTGCACCCAGAAGGTCAGCGCGCCGTGGTAGACCTCGAGGTCGAAGAAGTCGTGCCGCACGGCCTCCTCCGACAGGAAGGCGGCCACCGCGACGGCGAGCACCACCACGGCGACGACCTGCGCGATCGCCCGCCTGGCACCCTGCGCCACCGTCGCCTCCCTCGCCCTGCGTAGGCTCACGTGCCATGGCACTCGGGTACGTCCGCCCCGCGCGTCCGGAGGACGCCGGCGAGATCGCTCGCCTCCAGCTCGCGACCTGGCGGGTCGCGTACCGCCGGATCCTGCCCCGACACGTGCTCGACAACCTGGACGAGGCGTACCTCGCCCGGCGGTGGAGTGCGGCGGTGCAGGAGCCGCCCTCGGGCGCGCACCGGGTGTTGGTCGCCGTCGAGCAGGCCGAGCAATCGTATCTGGTGGGGTTCGTGGCGGCCGGTCCGGCCGACGCCGAAGCGCTCGCGCCGGGCGAGCCGGCCGACGCGCTCGGCGACGGGGTGGTCGCGGTGACCGACCTGCTGGTCGAGCCGCGTTGGGGCCGGCGCGGGCACGGCAGCCGGCTGCTCGCGGCCGCGGTCGACCACTGGCGGGAAGACGGCTTCACCCGGGCGGTGGTCTGGGCGTTCGACGCCGACGCCGCGACCCGCAAGTTCCTCACCTCGACCGGCTGGGAGCCCGACGGCGCCACCCGCGCCCTGGACGTCGACGACATGCTCGTCCCCCAGGCTCGCCTGCACGTCGCCGTGCCCACCGAGGCGTCCGCGGAGAGCTGAGCGCCCCCGGCGCCGGGTACGCCGGTCGGCGGCCCCGGCGCGGGCCGGGACCGCCGATCGGGCGGCGGTCAGGCCTTGTCGGCGCCCTCGTTGGCGCCGCGGACGAAGTAGCGCTGGAAGATCGCGAAGAGCACCGCCACCGGGATGGTGGCGAGCAGTGCTGCGCCGAGCTTGAGCGGATACTGGCTGCCCTTGCCGAGCGAGCCGCTGAACAGGTCGGCCAGCCCCCGGGGCAGGGTGAACAGGTGCGGGTCCTGGACCGCGACCAGGCTGTGCGGGAAGTCGTTCCAGGAAGCCTGGAACGACAGGATGGTCAGCGTGATCAGGGCCGGCTTCGCCATCGGCAGCACCACCGACCAGAAGGTGCGGAAGACGCCCGCCCCGTCGATCCGGGCCGCCTCCTCGACGCTGACCGGGATCGACTCGAAGAACTGTTTCATGATGAACACCCCGGCCGCGTCCGCCAGCAGCGGCAACACCAGGCCCGCGTAGCTGTCGTAGATGCCGAGCTGCTTGAGCACCAGGAACTTCGGGATCAGCAGCACCACGCCGGGGACGGCCATCACCGCGATGATCGCGGCGAAGAGCCCGGCCCGGCCGCGGAACCGCAGGCGGGCCAGGGCGTAGCCGGCGAGCGAGTCGAAGAACACCCGGCCCACCGTCACCAGCACCGTGACCAGCACCGAGTTGCCCAGCCAGAGTGGGAAACCGGTGCCCGCGAAGATCCGCTCGAAGCCGGCCAACGTCACCGGATCGGGGATCGGCGACAGCCCGTTCGCCGCCGCGTCCGGCTCGGTCTTGAACGAGTTGGCGATCTGGATGACGAACGGGTAGAGGAAGACCAGCCCGAAGAAGATCAGGATGGCGTACCCCAGGATGCGGTTGACCTGGGCGCGCGGCCCGTGGTCGGCGCGGCGCGCGACGGGTGCCGCCGGCCGGTCGGTCAGCACGGCCATGTCAGGACCCCTCCGGTACGCGCCGCCGCCACCACCGGCCGCCCCGGGGCCTGTCCCGGTCGGCCAACGCCCGGCGCTGAACCAGGGTGAACACGATGATGATCAGGAAGAGAACGAATGAGATCGCCGCACCACGGCCGTAGTCGAACTCCCGGAACGCGGTCCGGTACGACAGGTAGGCCGGGGTGAGTGTGGTCTTGGCCGGGTCGCCCTGACTCATCACGTAGACCTGGTCGAAGACCTGCCAGGAACCGATCAGGCCGAGGGTGAGCACCAGAAACATGGTCGGCTTGATCATCGGCAGGGTGACGTGCCGGAACCGCTGCCAGCGGTTCGCCCCGTCGACGGTGCTGGCCTCCTCCAGCGTCACCGGGACGTTCTGCAGCGCGGCGAGGAACATCAGCATGAAGGTGCCCGAGGTGGTCCAGACCACCAAGCTGATGATCGTCGTCATCCCGACACTCGGCCCGGAGAGCCAGTCCCACCAGGTCAGCCCGAACGGGCCGCCACTGGTCAACGCGGCCGGCGGCGAGTCCACGCCGACCGCGCCGAGCAACAGGTGCAGCAGGCCACGGGAGTCGGAGAACCACTGCGGTCCGTCGATGCCGAAGACGCCGAGCAGGGCGTTCACCGCGCCGCCGTTGGTGAACATGAAGAGGAAGACCACGCTGATCGCCACCGAGCTGGTGACCGAGGGAAAGTAGAACGCGGTCCGGAAGAAGGTCTTCCCCTTCAGCATCCGGTTGTTGACCACCAGGGCGAGACCGAGGGCGAGCACGGTCTGCGCCGGCACCACCATCGCCACGTAGTAGAGGTTGTTCCGGATGCTGGTCATGAAGTCCCGGCGGGCCAGCCCGTCCTCGGTGAACAGCCGGGTGTAGTTCTTCGCGCCGACGAGCGGCACGTCGGCGGTGAACGGGCTGCCCTGGCCGTTCCAGCCGGTGACGCTCACCCAGAGCGCCATCAGGATCGGCAGCAGCAGGAAGAGCCCGAGGATCACGATGACCGGCGCGACGAAGAGCCAGCCCGCGATCTGCTCGTTGCTCCGGATGCCGCCGCCGGGTCGCTGGTGGCGCGCCGGGCCGGTCTGTGCGACCGCCGCGGTGGCGAGCGCGTCCGTTGCCATCTCCCCTCCCTTCCATCGGAGGCCGGCCGGAGGGCCCGGTGTGCGCCGGGCCCTCCGGGTCGCGCTCAGCCGCCGAGCGCGGCCTTGAAGTTCTTGTCGAAGTTCTGCAGGATCTGCTTCGGATCGCCCTTGGCCAGGCCCTGCAGGCCGGTGTCCAGGTCGCCGAGGACGCTGTCCATCTTCGGGGCGTTCACCGGGCCCTGCGCGTACGCGGCACCGTCGATGAACGCCTGGTCGGCCGGGAAGGCCTGAGAGTACTGGTCGCGGACGGACTGCCGGGACGGCATCACGCCGAACGCCTTGGCGAAGGTGATCTGCTGGTCGCCGGCGGTCATCGCCTCGACGAACTTGATCGCCTGCTCCTTGGACTTGCTCTTGGCCGCGATCCCCCAGCAGTTGGTGAAGGAGAGCGTCCCCTTGCCCTTCGGCCCGGCGGGCATCTCGACGACCTTGTACTTCACGTTCGGGAAGTCGTTCTGCAGGGCACCCTTGATCCAGTTGCCCTCGATGGCCATCACGGCCTTGCCCTTGCCGAACGCCTCACCGGACCAGCCGGCGTCGAGCTGCTTCGGGAACTGCGCGTAGCCGCTGGTGAGCAGGGTCTTGACGTACTCGAGGGCGGCCACGTTCTCCGGGGTGTCCGCAGTGGGCTGCTTGCCGTCCTTGCTGGTCAGCCAGCCGCCGTTCGCCACCAGGAAGGCGCCGATCCGGTCCCGGGTGTCACCGAGGGCCAGCGGCACCATGCCCTTCGCCTTGATCTTCTGGCTGGCCGAGGTGAGCTGCTCCCAGCTGGTCGGCAGGTCGGCGTCGGTCAGCCCGGCCTTCGCCCACAGGTCGGTGTTGATCTCCAGGGCCAGGGTGGAGAAGTCCTTGGGCGCGCAGTAGAACTTCCCGTCGTAGGTGAACGTGTTCCGCAGGCTCTCGTAGAAGTCGTTCGAGTTGCTGATCTTGTCGCCGTACGGCTCGAGGGCGCCGACGCTGGCGTAATCGGCGAACCGGCTGGCGTCGACGTAGAAGACGTCCGGCGGTTCGCCGCCGGCCAGAGCCTGGCCGAGCTGCTGGACGAGGTCCTGGGCCGGGGTGACGGTGGCCGTGTTGCCGGAGGCGGAGGCCCACTTCGCGGCGGCGTCCTGCACCGCCTTGGTCTCGGCGTCACCGGAGGAGCCGATCATGATCTGGAGGTTGGCCGGGCCGCTGGACTGCTTGGTGTCCTTCGCGGAATCGTCGAAGCCGCTGCCGCAGGCGGCGGAGCCGAAGAGGGCGACGGCGGCGAGGCCGGCCACCGTTGCCCGGGTGAGGGTGCGACGTGTCATCTCTTTCTCCTGGTGGGGGGGGGACGTGGTCACGCGGTGTGCCGGAGCACGAGCGTGGGACTGAGCAGCACATGAGGGTCGGTGGGCTGGCCGTCGAGCAGCCCGGTGAGCAGCTCGACGCAGCGGCCGGCGGCGGCCGCGAGCGGCTGGCTGACGCTGGTCAGCCCGATCGCGGCGGCCACCGGGGTGTCGTCGAAACCGGTGACCGCGACCGGGACCGCGGTGTCGCGTACGGCCCGGAGGGCGCCGAGGGCGAGTGAGTCGCTGACGCAGACCACCGCCGTCGGCGGTTCGTCCGCGGCGAGCAGGTGACGCATCTCCCGCTCACCCTGATCGATGCCGTCCTCGGTCTCGCGGTACGGTGCGGCGCCGTCGAGGCCGGCCGCCGCCATGGTGGTACGCCAGCCCGCGCGCCGGTCGTCGCCCACGCCGGAGCCGGCCGGCCAGCCGATGAAGGCGATCCGGCGATGGCCGGCGTCGAGCAGTCGCCGGGTCGCCTGCGCGGTGCCGGCGGCGCCGTCGACGTCGACCCAGGGGTGGGAGTCCGGGTCGTCCCAGGGCCGGCCGAAGGTCACGAACGGCACCTCCCGCCGCGCCAGCCAGGCGGTACGCGGATCGCCGTGGTCGGTGCCGGTGAGCACGAACCCGTCCAGGTCGTACGCGCTGAGCAGGTCGTCGTAGGTGGCGATCTCGTGGTCGACGTCGGTGGCGGTGTAGAGCATGACCCGGTAGCCCGCGGCGTCGGCGGTCTCGGTGAGCCCGTGCAGGAACCGGTCGAGCACCGAGCCGTTGATGCCGTCCCGGGTGGGCTCGATCCGGACGGCGAAGAGTCGGGAACGCCCGGTCCGCATCTGCCGGGCGGCCTGGTTGGCGCGGTAGCCGAGGGCGTTGATCGCCTCCTGCACCCGCCGCCGGGTTTCCTCGCGGACGATGTGCGGCGCGTTGAGCACGTTGGAGACCGTCTGCCGGCTCACCTGGGCCTGCCGGGCTACCGTCGCGATGGTCACCTTCTCAGTCACGAAATCCCTCTCGCCACCTTGAACGATCCAACTCCGATACGGCAGGATTAGATCGTTCAAGTTTCTGGAATGTTTCGCACTGTGCACCGGCCGAACGGCATCTGTCAAGATGCCCCGGCCACCCATCAGCACCCCAGGAGTTCCCCGTGTCCGAACGCCACCTGCAACCCCTGCTGCACGACCTGGTCGGGGTGGTCCATGCCCCCACCAGCGCGCTGGGCGACGCGGCGGGCCAGATCCGGCCGAGCGGCGTCCAGGGCGTCTTCCACGCCGACGCCCGGGTGCTCTCCCGGGCCGAGCTGCGCGTCGACGACCGGGAGCCGGAGCCGGTGGCCCGCGGTGCCGCCGGCCCGCACGGGACGCGGTTCGTCACCCTGGCCCGCTGGCTCGGCGACCCCGGAGCCGACCCGACCGTCCGGATCGACCGGACCCGGCTGGCCGGCCCGCACGGCATCACCGAGGAACTGCACATCCGCTCCACCGCCGCCGTCCCGGTCCGGGCCACGGTCAGCGTCGACCTCGGCTGCGACCTCGCCCCGATCGAGCTGGTCAAGTCCGGCGGCAGCGGGTCACCGCTGGAGGCGAAGGCCGGCGAGCCCGGCCGGATCGAGTGGGCCGCCGAGGGCCTGATCGTGACGGTGACCGGCGAGGCGGCCATCGTGGACGCCGCCGGCGACCGGGCCGTCGCGCCCCGGCTCAGCTGGCCGGTCGACCTGACCCCCGGCGGGTCCGTCACGCTGCGCTGGCGGCTCGCCGTCACCGATCCGAACGCGGTGGTGGCCACCCCGCAGGCCGCCCTGGACTGGTCCGTCCCGGAGGTACGCGCCGACGACCGCCGCCTGGTCCGGCTGCTCGACCGCTCCCTGGCCGACCTGCGCGCGCTGCGACTGGCCGACCCCGCCCACCCCGAGGACGTCTTCCTCGGCGCCGGGGTGCCCTGGTTCCTCACCCTGTTCGGCCGGGACAGCCTCTGGGCCGCCCGGATGATGCTGCCGCTCGGCACCGAGCTGGCCGCCGGCACGCTGCGCGTCCTCGCGCGCCGGCAGGGCACCCGGACCGACCCGGCCACCGGCGAGGCGCCCGGCAAGATCCTGCACGAGCTGCGCCGGCACGAGTTCGCCCTGCCGGCCCACGAGCTGCGGCTGCCGCCCGCGTACTACGGCACGGTCGACGCCACCCTGCTCTGGGTCAACCTGCTGCACGACGCCTGGCGTTGGGGTCTGCCCGCCGACCAGGTCGAGCCCCTGCTCCCCCACCTGGAGGCGGCGCTGCGCTGGCTCGGCGAGCACGCCGACGCCGACGGCGACGGCTTCGTCGAGTACGTCGACACCACCGGCCACGGCCTGGCCAACCAGGGCTGGAAGGACTCCGGCGACTCGATCCGCTTCCGGGACGGCCGGCTGGCCCAGCCGCCCATCGTGCTGGCCGAGGTGCAGGGATACGCGTACGCGGCGGCGGCGAACGGGGCCGCCCTGCTCGACGCCTTCCACCGTCCCGGCGCCGACCGCTGGCGCGAACATGCCGACCAGCTCGCCCGGCGCTTCCGCACCGCCTTCTGGGTCGACGGCCGCTACGGCCCGCAACCCGCGCTCGCGCTGGACCGGGACAAGCGCCCGGTCGACTCGCTGACCAGCAACATCGGTCACCTGCTCGGCACCGGGCTGCTGTCGGACGACGAGTCGGCGCAGGTGGCGGCACTGCTGTCCACCGAGGCGCTGGTCGGTGGCTTCGGGCTGCGCACCATGTCCACCGACGACGCCGGGTTCAGCCCGCTGTCGTACCACTGCGGGTCGATCTGGGCGCACGATACCGCGATCGTGCTCGGCGGGCTGGCCCAGGCCGGCTTCGCCGAGGCCGCGCTCCGCCTCGCCGACGGCCTGCTCGACGCCGCCGAGGCGTTCGACTACCGCCTCCCCGAGCTGTACGGCGGCGACGACCGGGAGGCGCTCGGCCGTCCGGTGCCGTACCCGGCGGCGTGCCACCCGCAGGCGTGGTCGGCGGCGGCCGCGGTGGCGCTGCTCCAGGCCGGCGTCGGCCTCTACCCCGACGTGCCCGGCGGGCGGGTGCAGGTGCGCCCGCTGGCCGGCCCCGAACTGGGCGCGCTCGCCGCCGGCGGCCTGCGGGTCGCCGGTGCCCCGGTCACCGTGGACGTCGACCGCTCCGGCCAACCCACGGTCACCGGCCTCCCCGCCCGCCTGACCGTGACGATCGCCCCCCACATCCCCACCCCCCGCCCCGCTCCACCGACCGAAACTCCCACCCCCACCTCCTGACCGCCGGCCCCCGCTGGCCGCCGCCTGGTTGATCAAGGAGTTCGCGTCAGAAACCGGCAGCCCCTCCGTGACGCGAACTCCTTGATCAACGCGGGCCGGTGGGGGCGGGGTGGCGGAGTGGCTAGGCAGGGGTGAGTTCGGCCACCAGTTCGTCGTCCTCCACGGCGCCGGTGGGGCGGAAGCCGAGCGAGGTGTAGAGGGCGACGGCCGGGGCGTTGTCGGGGTGGTAGCTGAGCCGGACCGGCCCACCCTGCGCGGCCAGCCAGTCGGCGAGGGTACGCACGGCGGCCCGGCCGACACCCCGGTCCTGCTCGGCGGCGTCGATCAACATGCCCCCGATCCAGCGCGAACCGTCGTCGTCCACGCCCCACATGACGTGCCCGACCACCGTCTCGTCCGCGTTCACGGCGAGCGAGGTCCAGACGTCCGAGCGCATGGTCAGCACCAGGTAGCGGGCGGCCAGGGCCGCCACCCACGAACGCTGATCGTCGCGGGGCGCGACGTCGGCCACGGCCCGCCAGTTGTCGTCGTCGACCGGACGCAGGGTCACCCGCCGGCCGGCACGGTCGCACAATCCAGAATCGATCATGCGGGTGAGCCTAGGCGCGGCTCGGCGACCCCGACGATCGGTTTCGGCCGCCGGCGAACGGTGCCCGGCCGGACGACGATCGGGTTCGCGGCGGCACGCCGCCGCCGGGAGGCGGGCCGCCGCTTGGGAGGACGCGCCGCCGCCGGGAAGGACGGGCCGCCGCCGGGAAGGACGGGCCGCCGCCGGGAGGGCGGCTAGTCGAGCAGGGTGTCCAGGCCGACGGTGAGACCCGGGCGGTGACGCACCTCGCGTACGGCGAGCAGCACGCCCGGCATGAACGACGCCCGGTCGTACGAGTCGTGCCGGATGGTCAGTGTCTCGCCGGTGGTGCCGAACAGCACCTCCTGATGGGCGACCAGGCCGGTGGCACGGACCGCGTGCACGCGTACCCCGTCGATGTCGGCGCCCCGGGCGCCCGGCACCTCGTCCCGGGTGGCGTCCGGCGCGGGACCGAGGCCGGCCTCGGCGCGGGCCCGGGCGATCAGCCGCGCGGTGTGCGTGGCGGTGCCGCTGGGCGCGTCCAGCTTGCGCGGGTGATGCTGCTCGACGATCTCGACCGACTCGAAGTGCCGCGCCGCACGGACGGCGAACTGCATCATCAGCACCGCGCCGATGCCGAAGTTGGGGGCGATCACCACGCCCACTCCGGGCTTGCGCGCCAGCCAGCCACGCACCCGGTCGAGGCGCTGCTCGGTGAAGCCGGTGGTGCCCACCACCGCGCTGATGCCCTGGTCGATGCACCAGTGCAGGTTGTCCATGACGACGTCAGGTGTGGTGAAGTCGACGACCACCTCGGCACCGGCGTCGGAGGCGGCGAACAGTCCGTCGCCCTGGTCGACCATCGCCACCAGGTCCATGTCGGTGGCGGCGTCGACGGCCTTGCAGACCTCCACGCCCATCCGGCCACGGGCACCCAGCACGCCGACCCGGATCGGCTCGACCGGGTTCTTCTCCTGCTCGTCTGTCACGGGGCACAACCTATCCCAATCGGGACGCGGTCATCCGGCGGGACCAGCGGCATCCCACCGGGAGCCCATGATCGACGCGGTGTGCGGCATACTGCGGTCTCCGCGGCACCGGACACCACCACTTGCCGCAACCCGCGCACGGCCAAGCGGCCGGGTCGGGCGGGCCGGGCGGGTCAGGCCGAGAAGGCGGACTCGTCGAACGGGCCGACCACCGCGAGGGACATCGGTCGGCCGAGCAGGTCGGCGGCGAGAGCGTTCACGTCGTCCAGGGTCACCGCGTCGACCCGGGCAAGCAGCTCGTCCACCGGCATCAGGTTGCCGTAGAGCAGCTCGCCCTTGGCCAGCCGGCTCATCCGGGAGCCGGTGTCCTCCAGTCCGAGGACGAACGAGCCCTTGCTCATCCCCTTGCCCCGGGCCAGTTCGGCCCCGGTGATGCCCTCGGCGGCCACCCTGGCCAGCTCGGCCCGGGTCAGCTCCAGCACCTCGTCCAACTTGCCGGGTGCGCAACCGGCGTAGACGGCGAACAGGCCGCTGTCGGCGTACTGGCTGGCGTACGAGTAGACCGAGTACGCCAGGCCGCGCCGCTCGCGGATCTCCTGGAACAGCCGGCTCGACATGCCGCCGCCGAGCACGTTGTTGAGCACCCCGAGGGCGAAGCGCCGCTCGTCGAGGCGGTCGATGCCGGGGCAGCCGAGGAGCACGTGCGCCTGCTCGGTCTCCTTCGACTCGACCAGGGTGGCGGCCGGCTTCGTGCGTACCGTCGGGGCGGCCGGGCGGCGTGGGGCCGGCACCGCCGGGTCGGTGTCCAGCGGGGTGCCGCGCAGCGCCTGCCGGACCAGCTTGACCACGGCGGCGTGGTCGAGGTTGCCGGCGGCGGCGATGACGATCTGCGGCGGGGTGTACCGACGGCGGTAGAAGCCATGGATCTGCCGGCGGGTCATCGGGGTGACCGTCTCCTCGGTGCCGGAGATCAGTCGGCCGAGGGGGTGGTCGCCGTAGACCGCGCGGGCGAACAGGTCGTGCACCTCGTCGCCCGGCTCGTCGTCGTGCATGGCGATCTCTTCGAGGATCACGCCACGTTCGGTCTCCACGTCGGCGTCGTTGAGCACCGAGTCGGCGACCAGGTCACACATGACGTCGATGGCCAGCGGCAGGTCCTCGTCCAGCACACGGGCGTAGTAGCAGGTGTATTCCTTGGTGGTGAAGGCGTTGGTCTCGCCACCCACCGCCTCGATCGCCGCGGAGATGTCCAACGCGCTGCGCTTACGGGTGCCCTTGAAGAGCAGGTGCTCCAGGAAGTGCGCGGCCCCGCCCTGCGGCCCCGTCTCGTCGCGGGAGCCGACGGCGACCCAGATGCCGAACGAGACGCTGCGCATCGCCGGGATCGCCTCGGTGAGCACGCGCAACCCGCTGGGCAGCACGGTACGGCGCACGGTCCCGCCCAGCGGGTCGTCGCTGAGCGTACGGGTGACCGCGCGGGTCGACCCGCCGGCGGACCGGGTATCCCCGGTCGCGTGCCGGGCGGCGCCGGGCACCACCCCCCGTCGATCCGCAGGAAAAGACGAACGCCGGGTCCGGCTCACGAAAACCTGCTTCCAGTTCGATGAGGGGTGGGTGGTGCGATGTTTCAGCAGCGACGCTCCTGGTCGCGGCACGACGGCTCCAGTTCGCGGCTGGCGGCCATAATTCGGCCTCCGCGCCGCCAGGCGGCGCTCCGGACCGAATGGAGGCCGGTCTGACGCCGCGCCGCGAACTGGAGTTGCCGCCAGGCCGGGCGACGCCGTCGGCGTCGCCCGGCTGCGGTGGATCAGCTGTGCCGGGTCCGGCGACGCGGGCGGGACTCGCCGCCGCCCTCGCCGCCCTCGCCCCGCTCCGGGCCACGGCCGCCGCGCTCGCGGTCCCGGTCGCCCCGGTCGCGCGGGCCACGGTCGCCCCGCTCCCGGCCGGCCGGCCGCTCGGCGGCGGCCTCACCGGCGGCCGGCGCCTCGGCGCCCTCCGGGCGGACCTTGTCCAGGTAGATCTTGCCGCGCTGGTCGATGTCGGCGATCTCCACCTCGACCTTGTCGCCGACGTTGAGGAAGTCCTCGACCTTCTCGACCCGCTTGCCGTCGCCCACCTTCGAGATGTGCAGCAGGCCGTCGCGGCCCGGGAGCAGCGAGACGAAGGCACCGAACGCGGCGGTCTTCACCACGGTGCCGAGGAACCGGTCGCCGACCTTCGGCAGGGTCGGGTTGGCGATCGCGTTGATCCGCTCGACCGCGGCCTGCGCCGACGGGCCGTTGGTCGCGCCGACGTAGATGGTGCCGTCGTCCTCGATGGAGATCTCGGCGCCGGTCTCGTCCTGGATGGCGTTGATGGTCTGGCCCTTCGGGCCGATCACCATGCCGATCTTGTCGACCGGGATCTTGACGGTGGTGACCCGCGGCGCGTAGTCGCTCATCGTGGCCGGGGCCTCGATCGCCGACTGCATCACGTCGAGGATGGTCTGCCGGGCCTCGTGCGCCTGCTGGAGCGCGGCGGCCAGCACGTCCGACGGGATGCCGTCGAGCTTGGTGTCGAGCTGCAGCGCGGTGACGAACTCCCGGGTGCCGGCGACCTTGAAGTCCATGTCGCCGAACGCGTCCTCGGCACCGAGGATGTCGGTCAGCGACACGTACTGGGTCTTGCCCTCAACCTCGTCGGAGATGAGGCCCATGGCGATGCCGGCGACCGGGGCCTTCAGCGGCACACCGGCCGACAGCAGACCAAGCGTCGAGGCGCAGACCGAACCCATCGAGGTGGAGCCGTTGGAGCCGAGCGCCTCGGAGACCTGCCGGATCGCGTACGGGAACTCCTCGCGCGACGGCAGCACCGGGATGAGCGCCCGCTCCGCGAGGGCGCCGTGGCCGATCTCACGCCGCTTCGGCGAGCCGACCCGGCCGGTCTCTCCCGTGGAGTACGGCGGGAAGTTGTAGTTGTGCATGTAGCGCTTGGACTTCTCCGGGGAGAGGGTGTCCAGCGACTGCTCCATGCGCAGCATGTTCAGCGTGGTGACGCCAAGGATCTGGGTCTCGCCGCGCTCGAACAGCGCCGAGCCGTGCACCCGCGGCAGCACGCCGACCTCGGCGGTCAGCGGGCGGATGTCGCGCGGGCCCCGGCCGTCGATGCGAACCTGCTCGCGCAGCACCCGGCTACGGACCTCGGACTTGGTCAGCGACCGGAAGGCAGCGGACAGCTCCTTCTCCCGGCCCTCAAAGCGCGGGCCGAGCTCCTCGACGACCTTGACCTTGACCCGGTCCAGGGCCTCCTCGCGGTCGTGCTTCCCGGCGATCTTCAGAGCCTCGGCGACCTCGCCGCGGGCCACCCCGGCGACCGCCTCGTACGCGTCGTCCTGGTAGTCCAGGAAGATCGGGAACTCGGCGACCGGCTTGGCGGCGACGTCGGCCAGCTCGCTCTGCGCCCGGCACAGCTCCCGGATGGCCGGCTTGGCGGCCTCCAGGCCGCTGGCGACGACCTCCTCGGTCGGGGCGGTGGCCCCGCCGGCGACCAGCTTCACGGTGTGCTCGGTGGCCTCGGCCTCGACCATCATGATCGCGACGTCGCCGTCCGGCAGGGCCCGGCCGGCCACCACCATGTCGAAGGTGGCCCGCTCCAGCTCCTCGTACGTCGGGAAGGCGACCCACTGGCCGTCGACGTGCGCCATCCGGGTGGCCCCGATCGGGCCGGAGAACGGCAGGCCGGAGAGCTTGGTCGACATCGAGGCGGCGTTGATCGCCACGACGTCGTACGGGTGCTGCGGGTCGAGCGCGAGGACGGTCTCGACGACCTGGACCTCGTTGCGCAGGCCCTTGACGAAGGACGGGCGCAGCGGCCGGTCGATCAGCCGGCAGGTGAGGATCGCGTCCTCGCTGGGCCGGCCCTCGCGGCGGAAGAACGAGCCGGGGATGCGGCCCGCGGCGTACATCCGCTCCTCGACGTCCACGGTCAGCGGGAAGAAGTCGAACTGCTCCCGCGGCTGCTTGCCGGCAGTGGTGGCGGAGAGGACGACCGTCTCGCCGAGCTGGGCGATGACGGAGCCGGCGGCCTGGCGGGCCAGCCGGCCGGTGGAGAAGGTGACCTCACGGGTACCGAACGATCCGTTGTCGATCGTGGCGGTGCGGGATTCGGTGCCGAGTCGATTCTCGGTCATGGTGCGGCAATGCTCCTTCGCATCGGGGGCCCACGACGCGGGAGCTGCTCAGACGGCCGGTCTTCGATCGAAGCGCCCGGGTGACCGGCGGATGCCGGGGTGCCCGGGGGCCACTACCGGAGACCGGTACGCCGACCGGCTCCCTCTCGGGTGGTCGCGTGGCCCGGTTCTTTCAGTGGTACCGGAACGGGGGAGCGGCCGTGTGGCCACTCCCCCGTCAGGTCACCGGCGCAGGCCCAGCCGCTCGATGAGCGACCGGTAGCGGTTGATGTCCTTCTTCTGGACGTAGTTGAGCAGCCGACGGCGACGGCCGACCAGCAGCAGCAGCCCGCGGCGGCTGTGGTGGTCGTGCTTGTGCACCTTCAGGTGCTCGGTGAGCTCGGCGATCCGCTTGGTGAGGACCGCGACCTGCACCTCGGGCGAGCCGGTGTCGCCCTCCTTGGTCGCGTACTCCGAACGGATCTTGGCCTTGGCTTCCTGGTCGAGCGCCATGTTCTCCCTGTTTCGTGGGTTGTTCGATGAGGTCCGTCGGGTCGCTCGCGGCGACCGGGGATCGGACAGGTCCTCGCGCCCGCGGCGTCGTGCAGGCACGCGAGGCCCCACGTCGGTCAGCCGACGTCCCCGCCAGACTACCAGCCCGCTCGGGAACCGCCCGGCGAAGGGCAGCGCGTCGGCCGCGCCGGGGCACCGGAGACCCGGCCGGCGGGCTCGATCGGGGGCCGGCGGCCAACCGCACCGCCGCGCCGAACCCGGCCCGGCCGGCTCAGCCGAGCGCCCGGCGGGTGTGCTCCACGTCCTCGGCGATCTGGGCCACCAACGGCTCGATCGAGTCGTACGTCCGTTGTTCCCGCAGATGCGCCACGAAGTCCAGGGCCAGCCGCTCGCCGTACAGGTCGCCGGAGAAGTCGAGCACGTACGCCTCCACCCGGCGCTCACGGCCGGAGAAGGTCGGGTTGGTGCCGATGGAGACGGCCGCCGCCACCGACTCCCGCCCGCGGCGCACCAGCCGGGCGGCGTACACCCCGTCGGCGGGGACGGCCGCGTACCGGTGGGTCAGCAGGTTGGCGGTGGGGTAACCCAGCTCCCGTCCGCGCTGGTCGCCGCGGACCACCACGCCCTCGACCCGATGCGGGCGGCCGAGCGCGGCGGCCGCCGCGACCACGTCGCCCGCGTCGACGCAGGAGCGGATGTACGTGGAGGAGAAGACCGTCCCCGCCTCGGCGACCAGCGGGGCGCCCTCCACCCCGAAGCCGAAGGTGCAGCCCAGCCGCTCCAGCAGGGCCACGTCGCCGGCCGCCCGGTGCCCGAACCGGAAGTTCTCACCGACCACCACCAGCGCGGCGTGCAGGTGCTCCACCAGGACGTCGTGCACGAACGCCTCGGCCGGCAGCCGGGAGAACTCCGGGGTGAACGGCACCACGCAGAGCACGTCGACGCCGAGCGCCTCGACCAGCTCCGCCTTGCGGGCCGGTTCGGTGAGCACCGCGGGATGCGAGCCGGGGCGGACCACCTCGGCCGGGTGCGGGTCGAAGGTCACCACCACCGACTTGACCCCCAGCTCACGGGCCCGGGTCACGGCGTGGCCGATGGTGGCCTGGTGCCCCTTGTGCACCCCGTCGAAGACGCCGATGGTGACCACCGAGCGCCCCCAGCCCCCGGGTGCCGCCTCGTACCCCCGCCACCGCTGCATTCCCGCTCCTTCCCTGCTCGCCACGCGCTCGCCGCCGCCGTCAGGCCGGGGCCAGCACGATCTCCGCGCGGGCCCGCCCGTCCCGCTCGCTGACGATAGCGATCAGCCCGCCGTCCGGCCCGAAGACGGCGTACGGGCCGGCGATACCGGCCGCCTCGAGCGGGCCGCCGTGGGAGAGGACCTTCGCCTCGTCGCCGGTGGCGTCCCGGTGCGGGAAGAACCGGTCGGCGGCCACGGCCAGGGGCAGGTTGACCACGTCGGGAGCGCGCTGCTCCAGCGTGTCCAGGGTGGCCGCCTCGGCCAGGGTGAAGCCGCCCACGGCGGTGCGGCGCAGCGCGGTCAGGTGGCCGCCGACCCCGAGCGCCAGGCCCGCGTCCCGGGCGATGGCCCGGATGTACGTGCCGGACGAGCAGGTCACGTCCACGTCCACGTCCACCACGTCCGGGGTGTCCCGGCGTACCGCCAGGACGTCCAGCCGGGAGATGGTGACCCGCCGGGCGGGCAGCTCGACGCTCTCCCCCTCGCGGACCCGCTTGTACGCCCGCTGACCGTTGATCTTGATGGCGCTGACCGCGCTCGGCACCTGGTCGATCTCGCCGGTCTGCGCGGCGAGCGCGGCGCGGATCGCGTCGTCGGTCACCCCGACGGTCGAGGTGGTGGCGATCACGTCGCCCTCGGCGTCGTCGGTGACGGTGGCCTGGCCCAGCCGGATCGTCGCGGTGTAGCTCTTGCCGGCGCCGATCACATAGGTGAGCAGGCGGGTGGACCGGCCCACCCCGATCACCAGCACCCCGGTGGCCATCGGGTCCAGCGTGCCGCCGTGCCCCACCCGGCGCGTACGCGCCAGCCGCCGGATCCGCGCCACCACATCGTGCGACGTCATCCCGCCCGGCTTGTCGACCACGATCAGACCGTCTGTGCTCACGACCGGCAAGCCTGCCAGACGCCGCTCCGCCAGCCAGCCGGGGGATGGCGCCGCACGGGGCGAGGTGTGAAGATCACCCCCTCCTTCCGCGTCAGCCCCGGGGAACCGTGATGACCGATCACCGTCCGATACCCGAACCGCCGCGTCACCCCGACCAGCCGGACCCGCCCAACGACGGGCTGGGGACCGTCCCGGAGCAGGCCAGTACGTCGGCGTCGCCGCCCCCGACGGCTGGCGGGGTCCCGCCCGCTCCGTCCGGTACGGCAGACTCCCCGAACCATGTCGCACCCCGTCCGGAGTCCACTTTGGCCGATCGGCTGCCGTCTCATCAGCACCGCCCCCGGGTCGACCTGCCCGAATGGATGCGCAACCCGGAGCCGCCGCGCCGCACCATCGACCGCCGCCTCTCTGAATTCATCGATGGGGCACCGGCCCTGCGGGCGGCCCGGCACCGGCTCTGGGCGTGGCGGGACCGCAGCCGGTTCAGCGAGCGGCATCCGGTGCTCTCCGCGATCGTGTCGTTCTTCGTCGTCTGGATCGTGGCGACATGCCTGGTGGTCGGCACGATGTACCTGTACCACATGATTCTCAGCGGCGAGATCTGACGGCGAACCGCCCGCAGCACCCCGGCCGCCCGCCTCGGCCCGACCATCCGATCGCCGCGTCGAACGCCTGCTGACCGCGAAGTATCGACCAGCGCGGAACGGGGCGGCGGGACGGCTGCCACGCATGCGAAGATCATCCGCCCCTCACCGCGCCAAGCACAGGAACGGGAATGACCGACGACCAGCAGCCCCCCGAGCCATCGCGCCGCATCGACGAGATGTTCGCCTCCGCCGAGGTGGTCAAGGTCCCCGACTGGATGCGCCATCCGGTTCAGGAACACGAACTGACCCGGCGGGAACGGCTGCACCTCGGCTGGGAGCGGCACGGCGGGAAGCTGATCGGCGCCGTCAGCCTGTTGCTGGTCGTCGGCTTCCTCGGCTTCCTCGGCACCACCGCCTGGCGCTTCGTCGACAAGGCGAACCGCGGCGAGGTGGTGTTGGGGACCCGAGCCACCAAGGCTCCGCGACAGGTCGACGCCAACGGCAACACCCTGGGCGTCTACCTCGACACGCCCGTCGAGCATTTCGCCGAGGGCGAGCAGGCCATCGTCCTACCGGCCGCCCGACCGGCCGGCCCGTTCACCCAGAAGCAGGTCGCGGACGCGCTGTCCAGCGTCCGGGCAGCGCTGGTCCAGGGCCGGTTGAGCAAGGACATGCTGTACGGCGACCCGAAGGTCTTCCTCGCCCGGCTCGCCCCCGGCGCGCGGGCCGGGGTCACCGAGGACCTGGCCGGGGGCAACAACCTCGGCTATGCCACCCGGATCCTCCGCGACGCCGACCCCGCCTTCGTGCCCGAGGACGGCATCCGCGCCCGCGGCACCATCGAATACACCGCCACGACTACCGGCGACGGCGTCCGGATGCTGGCCATCACCACCCGGTTCATCTGGGTCTACTCGTTCGACCTGTTCCAGGCGCAGAAGTACCCGCCCGGCGCCGAGTTGGTGACCGTGCGCGACGAGGTCGTGTGGCAGTTTCCCCACCCGGACGATGTACGCGCCTCGTCCCGGGGTCTCTGGATCGGCTCGGCCGCGGTGACCGTCGGGAACGCGTCCTGCGACGCGATGATGCGCGGCTACCTCGCCCTGGAGTACGACCCCGTGGTGTTCCGGCGCCCGAAGCCGGGGCCGACCAGCGACATCTACGATCCGGGCTGGCAGCCGGGCGACGGCGAATCCTGCTGAACGCGGCGGTGGTCAGCGGACCGCGCCGACCACCGCCCAGCCGCCGGAGTGCAGCCGCAGCAGCAGGGCGACCAGCCGGAGCACCACGAACAGCATCAGCCCAGCCCAGATCCCACCCAGCCCGAGGTCGAGCCCGTAGGCCAGCCAGATGGCGGGCAGGAAGCCGCCCAACGCCGCCACGATGGTGAGGTTGCGCAGGTAGCCGACATCGCCCGCGCCGATCAGCACGCCGTCGAGGGCGAAGACCACCCCGCCGATCGGCTGGAGCGCGACGAACCACGGCCAGGCGATCATCGCCTGCTCGCGTACCTGGGGATCGGAGCTGAACCAGGACGGCACCAGGCCGGTGCCGGCGGCGATGAGCACCGCGAAGGCCACGCCGCAGGCTCCGCCGAGCAGGGCGATCCGGCGGGCCAGGGCGCGGGCGCCGGCCGCGTCGCCGGCGCCTAGCGCCGCGCCGATCAGCGCCTGCGCGGCGATGGCGAGGGCGTCCAGCACCAGCGCGGTGAAGAACCAGAGCTGTACGGCGATCTGGTGGGCGCCGACCGCGGCGGCGCCGAACCGGGCCGCCACGGCGGTCGCGGACAGGAAGCTCGCCTGGAAGGCGACCCCCCGGATGAGCAGGTCGCGGCTGAGCACGAGCTGCTGGCGGATCAGCCGCGGCCGGGGGCGCAGGGAGACCCGCTCGCGCACCAGCGCCGCCGCGAACAGACCGCCGGAAATGGTCTGCGCGACCGCGTTCGCCACCGCCGAGCCGACCAGCCCGAGCCCGAGCGGGTAGACCAGCAGCGGGCAGAGCAGCGCGGAGAGCAGGTTGGGGGCGAGCACGAAGAGCAGCGGGCGTCGGGTGTCCTGGATGCCGCGCAGCCAGCCGTTGCCGGCGGCGGCCAGCAGCAGGCCGGGCGCGCCGAGCGCCGCGATCCGCAGCCAGCCGGCGGCGGCGTCGGCCACCTCGCCGGGACCGCCGACGAGGGTACGCGCCAGCCACCCGCCGCCGACCTGGCTGGAGAGCGCCACCAGCACGCCGACGGTCAGGGCGAGCCAGGACGCCTGGACGCCCTCGGCCACCGCCGCGGCCCGATCCCCGGAACCGAACCGCCGGGCGGACCGCCCGGTGGTGCCGTACGCGACGACGGTGCCGAGCCAGGCGATGAGGGTCAGCACCGTGCCGCCGACGGCGAGCGCGGCGAGCGGGACGCGGCCCAGGTGGCCGACCACCGCCGTGTCGACCAGGACGTAGAGCGGCTCGGCGGCGAGCACCACGAGGGCCGGCAGGGCGAGCGCGGCGATCCGGCCCGGCGATGCTGAGTTGGCGGCGGGGGCGGCGGTCTGACTCATCGCGCCCGATCCTGACACGCCCCACGTAAGGAACGCAACCGCCCCTCATCACTTACCCACCCGCCCCCGCCGACGCCGACGCCGGGCGTGGCCCGGTACGTCCAGCGGCGGTGCAGCACCCGGGCGAGGCAGAGCAGCCGGGGCGGGTCGCAGAGCACCAGCAGGTCAGCATGGGGCAGCCGCAGGTCGAGCGTGCTCGCATAGTTGCCATCCATTACCCAGGGCGGGCGACCGGCGAGCTGGGCGACCTCGGCCCGGAAGTCGGCGTCCGTCGCGGCGACCCAGCCCGACCGCCAGTAGTGCTGGTCGAGATGAATCAGCGGGAGGTCGAGCCGGCGGGCGACCTCGCGGGCGAGGATGCTCTTGCCGGCGCCCGAGCTGCCGACGATCAGGATGCGGCGCACCGCCCGACGGTAGCGCCGGACGCGTCGTACCCGGGAAGGCGACGGGTCGGCGCGGCGGTGACGTTGCGGCTGGGCGTCACCGCCGGGCGGTAACCGTCACTGACGGGTGTCCATCGAGGTCTGCAGCGCGCGGCGCATCTGCTCGCGTGCCTCGTCGGTGGTGGTCTCGGTCCGCGGCTTGCTCTTGGTCGCCATGGGAGTTCCCTTCCAGGGTGCGGACCACCGACAGCCGGTGGCCCTACGGGCTACGACAATCTCCAGCTCGGCGCGTCTAACGCCGCGCCGCGACCTGGAGCCGCCGGTCCTGCTGAGCGCCGGGGCGGCGGTCCGGGATCACCGGAGCGGCTCGCCTGGCGGCGTGAGCCCGGGTCGGTCAGACCCTGGAGGGAGGCGGCACCGGGTGTCGGCGCCACCGCCCGTGACCAGCGCCGAAGCACCGGTCCGCACCCAAATTAACGTTCACTTTCCTGCGCCCGCCCGCTGTTCCCGGGATGCGGACACCACGGGGGCAGCCCCGGTCAGCGGGCCAGGAAGTGCCAGCCGAGCCACCACCAGAAGCCGAAGAGGCCGATCCGGCCGACCGGCACCGGGCCGACCTCGTAGCGCATGACGAAGGCGCACACGTCAGCCAGCGACGGGATCCGCGAGCCCTCCCGCCGGGCGGCCCACTCGACGGCCCCGAACAGCAGCAGCGCGGCCAGGAAGCCGCCGATCGCCAGGGCGCGCATCATCGGCGGACCAGCCCCCAGAACGCGGACAGCCAGGCGAACCAGGCCGCGGAGCGGACCAGATGGTCCTCCAGCAGCGGATCGGCCAGCCGGGAGAAGGTGGGGAACTCGTCGCCCACGTTCAGCACGAAGGTCGCCCCTTCGAAGACCCCGAAGACGGTGACCGGCAGCAACCACCAGACCGCGCCGGACGGCAACCTGCCCGGCGCGGGCCGCCGGGGCACCCGGTTGCTCAGGCCGATCCAGATCAACGCCCCACCGGTGCCCAGGGTGTAGAGGTTGGCCTGGGCGGAGAAGGACGGGAACTGGCCGCCGACCAGGGAGAGACAGATCAGCACCGGCACGGAGACGACCGGGCGGTCCCAGGCTCGGGGTGCCTCGACGGTGAGCTCTCGGGGGTGATCCATCACTCGATTGTCCCCACCCTCACGGAGCGTGGGAACCCCAGCACGTCCCGGAGTCGTCCCTGAAATCAGGCCGTCAGCAACGCCCCGTCCAGCTCGGCGCGGATCCGGTCCACCACCTCGTCGACGGTGCCCCGCCCGGTGAATCCGGCCGCGAACCGGTGCCCGCCGCCGCCGAGCGCCACCGCCACCCGGCTCACGTCCACGGCGCCCTTGCTGCGCAGCGAGACCGCCCATTCGGCGGGGGCCACCTGCTTGACCACGCAGCTCACGTCCGCCTCGGCCGTGCAGCGCACCGAGTCGATCAGCGCCTCCAGCACGTACGCCGGTTGGCCGTACCGGGCCAGATCGTCCTGGGTGGCGTACGTCCAGACCAGCCCACGCCCGGCGGCGGTGGCCGGTTCCAGCCGGGCCCGGCCCAGTACCTCGCCGAACAGCCGGACCGCGCCGAACGGGCGGGTGTCGAAGATCCGCCGGGAGATGTCCCCGGGACGGATGCCGGTGGCCAGCAGCCGGGCCGCCATCCGGTGCACCGCGGGCGTGGTGGCCTCGAAGCGGAACGAGCCGGTGTCCGTGCTCAGCGCCACGTAGAGGCAGGTGGCGATCTCCGCGTCCAGCGGCACCTCGAGCCGGTCCAGCAGCCCCTCGGCGACCACCGAGGTGGCCGCCGCGTGCGGGTCCACCAGGTGGATGCCACCGAACCCGGTGTTCGAGGCGTGGTGGTCCAGGACCAGCGCGGCCCCGGCCTTGTCCAGCCGGTCGACCAGGTCGCCCAACCGGGACTCGCTCGCCGCGTCGAAGCAGATGACCAGATCCGGATCCGGGTACGCGTCGTCCTGCGGCACCAACAGCTCGAGCCCGGGCAGCCAACGGAACGGCTCCGGCACCTCCGGCGGCCCGGGAAAGGTCGCCTGGAGGTGCCGTACGCCCCACCGGCGCAGGCCCAGCCCGAAGCCGAGCATGCTGCCCAACGCGTCGCCGTCCGGGTTGACGTGGCAGATCAGCAGCACCCGCGCGTCGGCGGGAAGCGCGCGTACCGCCGCGACGGCCGCCGCCCAGTCGGTGTCGGTAGGGCCGGCACCGGGCGGCGTACCGCCCTCGGCGGGTGAGGTCACCGGCGGTCGCCGCGCGGCTCGTCGTCGCCGGTCTCGGTGTCCTCGACGTCGGCGTCCTCGTCGTCCAGCCGGTACGGCTGCGCCTCGCCCGCGTACTGGGCTTTGGCCGCCAGCCGCTGTACCTCGGCGTCGGCGTTGCGGGCCGCCGCGAGCAGGTCGTCGATGTGCTTGACCTGGTCCTGCACTTCGTCCAGGACAAACGTCAGGGTCGGCGAGTGGCGCAGCCCGAGCGCCTTGCCGACCGTGCTGCGCAGCATGCCCTTCGCGCTCTCCAGCGCGGCGGCGGTGCTGGCCTGCGCCGCCGTGTCGCCGAGCACCGTGTAGAAGACGGTGGCGTCGCGCAGGTCGGCGGTGATCCGGGCGTCGGTGATCGTGATCATCCCGAGCCGGGGGTCCTTGATCTGGCTCCGCACCACCGACGCGACCAGTTCACGGATGCGCTCCGCGTGCCGGCGTACCTTGGCCGGATCCGTCATGTCCCCCACCTCCAGGGCTGCCTGCTCCCGGCCGGAGACGACGGCGCGGGACGCCGCCGGGTCCGACCGCCCAACATCTCGAACACTACCCGCGCCGCCCCGCCCCCCGCGCACGGCCGCCGGCGCAAGGAAGGGCCCCCTATTAACGCCTGCGGGATAGCAAGGGCCCCTTGTTAACGGCCCGCCCCGCCCGCCGGGCCGCCCCGGCCGCCGGCCCGCCCCGCCCGGCGGGCGCGTTCAGTCCTCGGTGCCGTAGAGGCGGCGGCGGACGGACAGTAGCTCGGCCTCCGGGCGGGCGGCGACCAGCCGCTCGCAGGAATCCAGCACCTCGCGGACGTGCGCCGGCTCGGCGGCCACCACGGCCACCCCGATCTCGGCCCGCCCGTGCAGGTCGAGCGCCCCGACCTCGGCGGCCGACACCTCGAACTTGCGCAGCGCGGCGACGATCGGCCGGACGTACGAGCGCTTGGCCTTCAGGGACCGGGAGTCCCCCGGCAACAACAGGTCGAAATGCGCGGTTCCGGTATACACGGCGAGCAACGGTACGCCCAGGCCGCTCCTCGGGTCACCCGTTTTCCGCCGGCGCGACGGCCACCAGCACGTCCCGGTCGATCGCCTGGTCGACCCGGTGCGCGAGGTCCCGCCAGCCGGGCCCGTCCACCACCCGCAGGCCGGCCCCGGCAAGCACCGCCTCGGCCGCCGCCCGGGGCGCCACCTGGGTGTTCCAGGACAGCCCCAGCGCCCCGCCGGGGCGCAGCAGCTGCCGCCAGACCGGTACGGCCACGCCGAGCAGGTCCAGCGGGCTGCGCGACAGCCCCTGCCCGGTACGGCTGCCGTGCGCCACCCCGTACGGGGCGTCGGTGACGATCACGTCGGCACAGGCCGGCCGGAGCACCTCCCGGGCCCGGGTGGTGTCGGTGTGCAGCAGGGTCACCCGCTGGGTCGCCCCGGCCCGGTGCTCGTCCCGGGATGGCGCGAGCACCACCTCGAACCGCCGGGCGATCAGCTTGCGGTCGCGGCGTACCGGCACCGTCTCGGCGGTGTGCTTGAGCCGCTTGCGCCGCAGCCAGGTACGCAGGAACGCCGCGTACGCGTCCACGTCCTTGCCGTCGTGCTCGACGCCGATGCCGTCGTAGCCGTACATCAGCGCCTGGTTGAGGGTGGTGCCCCGGCCGCAGAGCGGGTCGAGCACCACGAGTTGCCGGTCCAGCATGCCGCCGGCCGAGGCGGAGGCCAGCACGGTGACGTTGAGCAGCAGCCGGGTGAACTGCTCGTTGGTCTTGCCGGCGTACTTGGGGATGGTGATCAGATCCGAGTCGTACCGGGCGAGGGGGTGCAGCGGCACCGGCCGGAGCAGGTCGTCGCCCACCCGCTCGAACAGCGCGTACGCCGCCGACAGGTTGGCCAGGTACGCCAGGTCCCGCGCGCCCAGCCCCGGCTCCGGCGCGGTGAAGGTCAGGTACTCGACCCCGCCGATCCGCTCCGCCGCGACGTCGCCGGGTGCCGCGTCGAACACTCCCGAGCCGGCGAAGACCGCCAGTTCGGCGCGGGCCAGCCGGCCGGCCGCGTCGGCGTAGACCCGGTTGGCGGAGGGGGCGAGGAGCAGCGCGTACCTGAGCACGCCGGAGATTGTCGCAGCCGGGCCGTGCGATGCCGCGCCGACCTCGCCGAGCACGTCGCGCGGACGGCGACGGCCGGGACCCTGTGGGCCCCGGCCGTCTCCTCGTTCACACCGCTCAGGCGCGCGGCTTCTCCCGCATCTCGAAGGTCTCGATGATGTCGCCGACCTGGACGTTGTTGAAACCGCCCAGCGTCAGACCACACTCGAAGCCCTCGCGGACCTCCGTCGCGTCGTCCTTGAACCGCTTGAGAGAGCTGATCGTGAGGTTGTCCGCCACGACCGCCCCGTCCCGCAGCAGCCGCGCCTTGGCGTTGCGGCGCATGATGCCGGACCGGACGATGCAACCGGAGATGTTGCCGATCTTGGACGAGCGGAAGACGTCGCGGATCTCCGCACTCCCCAGCTCGACCTCCTCGTACTCCGGCTTGAGCAGCCCCTTGAGCGCGGCGTCGATCTCCTCGATGGCCTGGTAGATGACGGTGTAGTACCGGATCTCCACGCCCTCGCGGTCGGCGATCTCGCGGACCTTGTTGGCGGCCCGCACGTTGAAGCCGATGATCGTGACCGCCTCGGACGAGGCGCTCGCGAGCATGACGTCGCTCTCGGTGATCGCACCCACGCCCCGGTGGATGATCCGCAGTTGGACCTCCTCCGGGATGTCGAGGTTGAACAGCGCGTCCTCGAGGGCCTCGACAGAGCCGGAGCCGTCGCCCTTGAGCACCAGGTTGAGCGAGGTCTTCTCGCCCTCCTTGAGCTGCTCCATGAGCGTCTCGAGGGTGGCCCGGCCACGGGAGTTGGCAAACGCCGCGGCCCGCCGCCGCGCCTGCCGCTGCTCGGCGATCTGCCGCACGGTCCGGTCGTCCTCGGCAGCCAGGAAGGTGTCACCCGCACCCGGCACCGTGGTCAGACCCAGCACCATGACCGGACGCGCCGGACCGGCCTCGTCGACCGGCTTGCCGTTCTCGTCCAGCATGGCCCGGACCCGGCCGTGCGCCCCACCGGCGACGATCGAGTCGCCGGCCCGCAGGGTGCCCTTCTGCACCAGCACGGTCGCCACCGAGCCGCGGCCCTTGTCCAGGTGCGCCTCGATCGCGACACCCTGCGCCGGCCCGTCGATCGGAGCGGTCAGCTCCAGCGACGCGTCGGCGGCCAGCAGCACGGCCTCCAGGAGGTCCTCGATGCCGATGCCGGGCTTCGCGGCCACGTTGACGAACATGGTGTCGCCGCCGTACTCCTCGGCGACCAGGCCGTACTCGGTCAGCTGCTGGCGGACCTTGTCCGGGTTGGCCTCCGGCTTGTCGACCTTGTTGACCGCGACCACGATCGGCACATCCGCCGCCTTGGCGTGGTTGAGCGCCTCGATGGTCTGCGGCATCACGCCGTCGTCGGCCGCGACCACCAGGATCACGATGTCGGTGACCTGGGCACCACGGGCACGCATGGCGGTGAACGCCTCGTGACCCGGGGTGTCGATGAAGGTGATCGCCCGGTCCTCGCCCTCGTGCGGGACGTGGACCTGGTAAGCGCCGATGTGCTGGGTGATGCCACCCGCCTCGCCTGCCACGACGTTCGCCTTGCGGATCGCGTCGAGCAGCTTGGTCTTACCGTGGTCGACGTGACCCATGACGGTCACCACCGGCGGCCGGCTGACCAGGCGGTCCTCCGACACCACCGCGTCGAGGTCGATGTTGAACTGCGCGAGCAGCTCGCGGTCCTCGTCCTCCGGGCTGACGATCTGCACGTCGAAGCCGAGGTGCTCACCCAGCAGCAGCAGGGTGTCGTCGGAGCACGACTGGGTCGCGGTCACCATCTCGCCCAGGTTGAACATCTCCTGGACCAGCGAACCCGGGTTGGCGTTGATCTTGTCGGCGAAGTCCGACAGCGAGGCGCCACGGGACAACCGGATGACCTGACCCTGGCCCCGGGGAGCACCCGAGGACATGGTCGGGGCCGACAGGTTGTCGAACTCCTGTCTGCGCTGCTTCTTGGACTTGCGGCCTCGGGTCGGCCGGCCACCCGGACGCCCGAAGGCACCCGCGGCGCCGCCGCCACGGCCACGACCGCCGCCACCCGGACGACCGCCACCGCCGGCCGGGGCACCCGGACGGAAGCCACCGCCGGCACCGCCACCGCCACCCGGACCGCCGCGGTAGCCACCGCCACCGCCACCGCCGCCACCCGGACCGCCGCGGTAGCCACCGCCACCGCCGCCGCCACCCGGACCGCCGCGGTAGCCACCGCCACCGCCGCCACCGGGACGCCCGGCACCGCCGCCGGGACGACCCGCGCCGGGACCGCCGGGGCGGCCGGGGCGCTGGCTCGGCATGGAGGCCGGGCTGGGCCGCGGGGGCATGGAGGCCGGGCTGGGCCGCGGGGGCATCGAGGCCGGGCTCGGCCGCGGGCCGCCCGCACCGGCGGCCGGGGGCCGCTGCTGCTGGCCACCCTGGATGCCGAACGGGTTGTTACCGGCGCCACGCGCCGGCGGACGACCGCCGGGCCGCGCGCCCGGACCCGGGGTCGGCGCGCCGGGACGACCGGCGGCCGAGGAACCCGGACGGGGCGGCATGGTGCCCGGACCCGGAGCCGGACCCGGACGCGGGCCGGGACGGGGGCCACCCTCGGTCGGGGGCTCCCGGCGAACGTTCTCGCGCTGCTGCTGGCGGGCGGCCTGCGCGGCCTTGACCGCGGCCTCCTGCTCGGCCTTCAGCGCGGCGGCACGCGCCTCGGCGGCCGCCACCTCGATGTCGTGCGCGCTCGCCGGCTTGGCCACCGGGGTCGCCGGCTGCGGCGGACCCGGAACCGGGCCCTTGGGCTTCGGCCCAGGGGTCGGGGTAGGCCGCCGCGGCGGCATCGGCTTGGCCGAGACCCGGGGGGCACCCGGAGTCGGCGTCGGGGTCGGCGTCGGGGTCGGGGTGGGCGCGGCCGCCGGCGGGGCGGCCGGCGCCGCCGCACCGGCGGACGCCACGAACGCGCCACGCAGCCGTCGGGCGACGGGCGCCTCGACGGTGCTGGACGCGGACTTCACGAACTCGCCCATCTCCTTGAGCTTGGCGAGAACGGTCTTGCTTTCGACCCCGAGCTCCTTGGCAAGCTCGTGTACGCGGGCCTTTCCTGCCACTGCACTCCTCACTCCGAGGTCGTGCGGGCAGCACCCGCAGCGACCTCACTCGTGCACTTGAAGCCTGGTCATTTCTGCGACTTCATCGTGTGCTCATGTCGGTCGTCCTACCTTGCTAGCGACCCGCGACCGGTCGGGTTGACCGGTCGTCGGGGTTGGCGCGTCAACGTGCTCCGCCAGCGCACCGTGATCGATGACCCCGGTGATGCGCAGCGCCCGCCCGAAGGCGCGGCGCCGCACCGCTTGCGCGAAGCAGGCCGGATCCGGGTGCATACTCGCTCCCCGACCCGGCAGTCTGCGGGCCGGATCGGGCCGGAGGCTGAAGTGATCAACCCCGTCGCCGACCGCGACCATCCGCAACAACTCGCTGGCCGGCGCTCGTTTCCGGCAGCCCACACAGGTGCGCTCCGGCAGCGCGCGTCGTGCCACTGGAGGAAGTCTACCCCTAGCTGCTCGAGACCGCGCCGCCCGGCTCGGGTACGTGATCAGCACCGCTCCGGCCACCCCCGCCGGCCTGCTCCGCGTCGGAACGGATGTCGATCCGCCAACCGGTCAACCGGGCCGCAAGTCGGGCATTCTGCCCTTCCCGCCCGATGGCGAGCGAGAGCTGGAAGTCCGGCACGGTGACCCGGGCAGTCCGGCTGGCCAGGTCGACCACCTCCACCCGCAGCGCCTTGGCCGGGGAGAGCGCGTTGCCCACGAAGGTGGCCGGGTCGTCCGACCAGTCGATGATGTCGATCTTCTCGCCGTGCAGCTCGCTCATCACCGCGCGGACCCGCTGGCCCATCGGGCCGATGCAGGCACCCTTGGCGTTGACCCCCGGCGCGGTCGAGCGCACCGCGATCTTCGTACGGTGACCCGCCTCACGGGCGATCGCGCTGATCTCCACCGTGCCGTCGGCGATCTCCGGCACCTCCAGCGCGAAAAGCTTCTTCACCAGTGCGGGGTGCGACCGGGACAACGTGATCTGTGGGCCGCGCATTCCCTTGGCCACGTGCACGACGACGCAGCGGATCCGCTCGCCGTGGTCGTACCGCTCGCCGGGGACCTGCTCGGACTGGGGCAGGACGCCCTCCAGCTTGCCCAGGTCGACGCTGACGATGCCCTTCTCCTTGCGGGCCTCGTGCGCCTGCACCACGCCGGTGACCAGGTCACCGTCGCGGCCCACGTACTCGCCGAAGTGCACCTCGTCGGTGGCCTCCCGCAGCCGCTGGAGGATCACCTGCTTCGCCGTCATGGCCGCGATCCGGCCGAAGTCGTGCGGGGTGTCGTCCCACTCCCGTACCACGCCGCCCTCGTCGTCCAGCTCCTGGGCGTACACCGAGGCGGCCCCGCTCTTGCGGTCGATCTCCACCCGGGCGTGCGGTTCGGCGCCCTCGGTGTGCCGGTAGGCGGTAAGCAGCGCGGTCTCGATCGCCGCGAGGATCGTGTCGAACGGGATCTCCCGCTCGCGCTCGAGTGCGCGCAGCGCCGCGAGGTCGATATTCACCTCTCCTCGTCCTCCACATCATCTTCGTCGTCGATGTCGTCGATGTCCTCGGCGGCCTCGTCGTCGGCCACCTCGTCCAGCCGGCTGAACTCCACCTGGACCCGGCCGGGGCCAAGCTCGGCGTACGGGTGCGCCACGCGGCCGGCGTCGGTGTCCAGCACCACGCGCTCGTCGTCGGCCTCGACCACCCGGCCGGTGAGCTGGCGGTCCCCGGCCGTCCGCTGCTCGGGCACGCCCGCCGCGCCGCGCACGGTCACCTTGACCAGCCGGCCGACGTTGCGCCGCCAGTGCCGGGGCAGGGTGAGCGGCCGGTCCACCCCCGGCGAGCTGACCTCGAGCTGGTACTCGCCGGCGACGATGTCGCCGCCGGCCTCCTCCGCCGCGTCGAGCGCGGCGGAAACCGCCCGGGAGACGTCCGCGACCGCGTCCAGGCTGATCCCGCCGTCGGCGTCCACGATCACGCGTACGACGTGCCGCCGGCCGGCGCGGGAGACGGCGAGGTCCTCCAGGTCGTACCCGGCCTCGGTGACGACCGGCTCGATCACCTCGCGCAGCCGGGCCCGACGGGCGCCCAGGTCGCCACGCGGTGCGCCGCCCCGGTCCCCGCCACGGGGGCCGTCGGGCCGGCGGGGTCGCCCGGAGGGCCCCGTCGGCCTGGTGGCACGGCCACGCTGCGTCATCTGGCGCACCCTTTCCCTCTCGGACGTGCCGTTCGGCCCGCCATGCCGGCAGGCCACCGGGGCAGACGCGCCCGGTGGCTGTGCAGAGCGTAACGCGCGGGCCGGGCGACAGACCCGGCGGCGCACCGACGCCACTGGCCCACAAGCTGACGGAGATGGTGTTGACTTGTCCGCGTGGGGACAGTCAAAACGACACAGCGCAACGAAGCACCAGGGCATTCCCGGCGAAACCTGCTGCGCGCCGGGGCGCTGGTGGCGCTCGGCGGCGCCGCCGTACCGCTGGCCGGCTGTGATCTTTTCGACGACGACAAGCCGCCCGCGCCGGACCCCCTGGAGCCGCTCGCCGCGGAGGCCGCCGACCTGTCGGGCCGGTACCGGGAGGCCATCGCCGCCGCCTCCATGCTGACCGACCGGCTCACCCCGATCGCCGACGCCCATCAGGCACACGCCGACGAGCTTCGCCGGGTGATCGGGCGCCCCGCCCCCTCCGGCACCCCCGCCGCCAGCCCGACCGTGACGGCCACCGACCCGGACGGGCTCCTGACCGAGCTGCGGCAGGCCGAACAGCAGGCCCGGGAGAACGCCGCGAAGGCGTGTGCCGCCGCGCCGGCCGAGCGGGCCGCGATGCTCGGCTCGATCGCCGCCGCCCGGGCGACCCACCTGGAGGCGCTGAAGTGACTCCCCGTACCGCACCGAAGGGGCCGGGCCAGGCCCTGGCCGGCGCGCTCGCCGCCGAGTACGCCGCCATCTGGGCGTACGGGGTGATCGGCGTGCACCTCGCCGACGCGGCCCGCACCGCCGCCCGCTCGGCCGAGGCGGCCCACCGAACCCGCCGGGACGCCCTCATCCTCCAGCTCAACGACAGCGGCGGCCAGGTTCCCGCCGACCAGGCCGGGTACGCGCTGCCCTACCCGGTGACCGACAAGGCCAGCGCGCTCAAGCTGGCGGTGGAGATCGAGGAGCGGACCGCCGGCCACTGGCGGGCGGCCCTGCCGCACACCACCGGGGCCGACCGGAACCGGGCCCTGGCGGCGTTGACCGACTGCGCGGTACGCGCCACCCGCTGGCGGCGCACCGCGAAGGTGAATCCGATCACGGTCCCGTTCCCCGGCCGGCCGGCCTGAGTCGAGGTTTCGGTCACTCGGCGCAGCACTCCGGTTGCGGGCCGCATACCAGGTATGCATACTCCTCGCCATGTCCATCCGTCACGGCCTGCTCGCCCTGCTCGAACGCGGTCAGATGTACGGCTACCAGCTGCGCGCCGCGTTCGAGGAGTCGACCGGCTCGACCTGGCCGCTGAACATCGGACAGGTCTACACCACCCTTTCCCGCCTGGAACGCGACGGCCTGGTCCACTCGCTGCCGGAGAGCGACGGCGGGCAGCGGCCGTACGAGATCACCGACGCCGGGCGGGCGGACCTGGCGCTCTGGTTCGCCACCCCGATCAGCCACGCCGACCGGCCCCGCGACGAGCTGTCGATCAAGCTGGCCCTGGCGCTCACCACCCCTGGCGTGGACGTCCGTGCGGTGGTGCAGACCCAGCGCAGCGCGACCATGCGCGCGTTGCAGGAGTTGACCCGGTTGAAGTACGCCAGCGACAAGCCGGAGGACCTGCCCTGGCGCCTGGTGCTGGACGCCATGATCTTCCAGGCGGAGGCGGAGATCCGCTGGCTCGACCACTGCGAGACCAGCCTGATCCGCTACCGCCCCGCCCCGAGCCGGCCGACGCCGCAGGTCGATGCGGTGGACCGGGCCGACGAGGAGGCCCGGCGGTGAGCCGGGGCCCGGCCCGCCCGGAGGGAGGCCGGTGAGCGCGAGGAGTGAGCCGGTTTTGCGAGCCCCGCAGTCGCGAACGGAGATGGCGCCGTGAGCGCGAGGAGTGAGCCGGTTTTACGAGCCCCGCAGTCGCGAACGGAGATGGCGCGGTGAGCGAGGTACTGGAGCTACGGGACGTGCACCGCACCCACGGCGCCGGCGAGGCGGCCGTGCACGCCCTGCGCGGGGTCAGCCTGAACGTCCGGGCCGGCGAACTGGTGGCGGTGATGGGCCCGTCGGGCTCCGGCAAGTCGACGCTGCTGGCGCTCGCCGGCGGGCTGGACCGCCCCACCGGCGGCGAGGTGCTGGTCGAGGGGGAGTCGCTCGGGGCGCTCGCCCCGCGCCCGCGGGCCCGGCTGCGCCGCCGCCGGATCGGGTACGTCTTCCAGGACCTCAACCTGCTCAACAGCCTCACCGCGGTGGAGAACGTGGCACTGCCCCTGGAGCTCGACGGTGCGGGTGTGCGGGCGGCCCGGAAGGCAGCCCTGGCCGCGCTCGCCGAGGTGGGTGTGGCCGCGCTGGCCAACCGGTTCCCGGACCAGATGTCCGGCGGCCAGCAGCAGCGGGTGGCGATCGCCCGGGCGCTGGTCGGCGAGCGCCGGCTGGTCCTCGCCGACGAACCCACCGGCGCGCTCGACTCGCAGGCCGGGGAGGCGGTGCTGCACCTGCTGCGCCGCCGGGTGGACGCCGGCGCCGCAGGGGTGCTGGTCACCCACGAGGCGCGGCACGCCGGCTGGGCCGACCGGGTGGTTTTCCTCCGGGACGGGGTGCTGGTGGACTCGACGGCGCCGCTGGCCGGCGTCGAGCAGCTGCTCGCCGGCAGCGGGCGGTGACCCGGGGCCGGCTTGCCGCCACGCTCGGTTCGTGGCGGGCAGCCCTGCGCATCGCCCGGCGCGAGGCTCGGCGGGCGCGCGGACGTACGGCGCTGGTGCTGGCGATGATCGCGCTGCCCGTGCTGGCGCTGAGCTTCGCCGCGGTGAGCTACGACATGGCCCAGCTCACCCAGGCCGAACGGCTGGACCTCCGGCTCGGCGCGGCCGACGCCGAGCTGCGCTGGACGGCCGTGAACGCGATGGAGCAGGACGCCTGGGGGGAGAACTCCTGGCCGGTCGAGGGCGAGATGGTGTCCCGGACCCAGCCGGTGACGGCCGACGAGATCCGCGCGCTGCTGCCCGCCGGCAGCCGGGTCACCGAGCTCCGCCGCTGGATTCCGTTCGAGGTACGGATCGACGGCCACATCGTCGCGTTCGACGCGCGGGCCGTCGACCTCACCGATCCGCTCACCCGTCCCCTCGCGGTGCTGCGCGCCGGCCGCCGGCCGACCGCGCCCGACGAGATCGCGGTCAGCCCGTCCGCGCTGCGCCGGCTGGGCGTACGTCTCGGCGAGCCGGTGCGCACGATCGACGGCACCACGTACACGGTGGTGGGGGTGGCGGAGTTCCCGGACAACCTGCGCGAGGTGGTGGCGCTGCGGCCGGAGACCCCGCCCGGACCGATGACCCCGCCCGAAGAGAGCTGGCTGGTGGACCTGCCCGGCCCGGTGGACCGGGCACTCGTGGACCGGCTCAACGCGCGCGGGATCGTGATGTCCACCCGGACCCCGCTGCCCGGGCGGGAGGTGGCGGTCACCGGCCCGGGCTTGCCCGACCCGGAGCAGGCGAGCAACGCGGTGCTGGTCGGCGGGCTCGGGCTGCTGGAGGTGGTGCTGCTGGTCGGCCCGTCCTTCGCGGTCGGCGTACGTCGGCGTCGCCGGGACCTGGCCCTGGTGGCGGTCGCCGGCGGGGACGCCACGCACCTGCGCCGGATCGTGCTCGCCGACGGGGTGGTGCTCGGCGCGGGCGGGGCGGCGCTCGGGCTGCTGCTCGGGGTCGGCGCGGCGTTCGCCGGCCGGCCGCTCGTCGAGCAGTACCTGGTGTCCGCCCGCCTCGGCGGGTATCGGTTCTTTCCCGCCGCCCTGGCCGCGATCGCCGCGGTGGCGGTGCTGGCCGGGGTGCTGGCCGCGCTGGCCCCCGCGTGGACGGCCGCCCGGCAGGACGTGGTGGCCGGCCTCGCCGGCCGGCGCAACCCGCCCCGGCACCGCCGCCGCTGGCTGGTGCTCGGGGTGCTGCTCACCGGGGCTGGTGCCGGCTTCGCCGCGCTGGGCGCCACCCGGAGCAGCTCGCCCGGGGTCCTGGCCGGGCTGATCCTCGGCGAACTGGGCCTGGTCTTCTGCACCCCGACGCTGATCGGGCTGCTCGCCCGGGCGGGACGGCTGCTGCCGCTGGCGCCCCGGCTGGCGCTGCGCGACGCCAGCCGCAACCGTTCCTCGGCCGCGCCGGCCATCTCCGCGGTGATGGCGGCGGTCGCCGGCAGCGTGGCCCTCGGGATCTACCTGGCCAGCGACGAGGCTCGGCAACACGCGCAGTGGCAGTCCGCCATCCCGCCGGGCCACGTGCTGCTCATGAGCGCCGACACTCCGGGGAAAGTCCCACTGCCGCCGATCGACGAGGTCGCACAGCGGGTCCGGGCCGTGCTGCCGGACGCCACGGTCGTCGCGCTCACCGGCACCGGGTGCGCACGGCCGGCGGCCCCGGAGGACTGGTGCGTCGCGACCGCCGTGCTGCCACCCGAGCTGCGCTGCCCGTACCACCCGGGCGAGGCGGTCACCGCCGCCGAGCGCGCCGAGGCCCGGGCCGATCCGCGCTGCGTGCGGCCCTTCCGGGAGCCGAGCAGCATCTACCTGCCCGCGTTCGTCGACGACGGGGCGGCCCTGCCCGGGCTCACCGGCGCCCCGGTGGAGGAGATCGCCGCCGCGACCCGGGTGCTCCGGGCGGGCGGGGTGGTGGTCACCGACCCCGGGCAGGTGGTGGACGGCCGGGTGACGGTCACCGCCACCCACGGCGCCGGTGGCTCGGAGGAGAGCGCCATGCTGCCCGGGTACGTGCTGCGCGGCGGGCTCCCCGTCGACCGGCTGTTCCTCTCCCCGCCGGCGGCGGCCGCGGTCGGCCTCGTCGGCGGGCATTTCGGCTACGTGGTGAGCCCGCCGGCACCGCCCACCGCCGAGCAGCAGGCGCGGCTCACCGCCGAGCTGTCGCGGTCGACCCCGCGGTCGGTCCCGCTGTCAGTCATGGTGGAGAAAGGGCCGCCGGGCGGGGACCAACGGCCCCTGCTGCTCCTGCTGGCGGCCGCCTCCGGCGTGATCACCGTGGGCGCGGCCGGGGTGGCCACCGGCCTCGCCGCCGCCGAGGGCCGCCGGGACCTGTCCACCCTCGCCGCGGTCGGCGCCGACCCCCGGGTACGCCGTGTGCTGTCGCTCTGTCAGGCCGGGGTGATCGCCCTGCTCGGCTCGGCGCTCGGCATTGTGGCCGGCCTCGGCTCGGCGGCGATCATCCTGGCCTCCCTGAACCGGCGGTACGCGCAGGCGTGGCCGGTCCCGGAGCCGTACCCGCTGGTGGTGCCCGGCCTGGCCCTCGCCGTAGTGGTGGTGGTGCCGCTGGTGGCCATGCTCGGCGCCGGGCTGCTCACCCGCTCCCGACTCCCGGTGGAACGCCGCCTGGACTGAAAGGAGGGGTCCCCTGTTAACGCCTCGCGTTGTACGAGGGGCCCCTATTAACACCTGGCTCGCGCCTCGAATCTGAGCGAGTCCGACGTGAAGCCACCGCCGGGGGCGCCCGGAGGGCAGACTGGACGGGTGTCCGCTCTGCGCGCCCTCGCCCGCCGTCTCGGTCACCAGAGGTGGTTCGCCGCCGCCCTGCGCCCGCTCGTACCGGCCGACCGGCTGGTCGGCCGGCTGACGAAGGGGCGGGTGGTCGCGCTCGGGCTGGTGCCGTCCCTGGTCCTCACCACCACCGGCCGCCGCTCCGGCAAGCCGCGCAGCAATCCCCTGCTGTACGTCCCGGACGGCGACGCCTACGTGGTGATCGGGTCGAACTGGGGACAGCGGCAGCAGCCCTCCTGGTCGCTGAACCTGCTCGCCCAGCCGGCCGCCGAGGTCGACGTCGGGGGACGCCGGATCCCGGTACGCGCCGAACTGGTCGACGGCGACGGGCGGGAACCGCTGTTCGACCGGCTGGTCGCCGAGTGGCCGGCCTACCGGACGTACGTGGCCCGGGCCGGGGACCGCGAGGTGGGGGTCTTCCGCCTGGTCCCGGTCGGCGAGCCCCGGCCCCCGGCCTGACCCGCGGCCCGGCATCGGTTCGGCACCGTTGGCGGCGCCGACGACGGACACGAGCCCGGGCGCGGCGTACGAGTGGGTCCGCGCTGCCTGGCTAGGGTGGTTGACGTGCGCCGGATCGCCGACGGGCGGCCCGGGGAACGGAGGTGGACCGTGGACGCCGGCGGCACCGACGTGGAGACCGACCGGTACATCGACGATCCCCGGTGGCGGGTCGCCGAGCGGGTGCGCGACGCGGCGCTGCGGCGGTTCCCCGCCGACGTGCTCGCCGTCGCGGTGCACGGGCCCCTCGCGCACGGTGACGACGACGGCGGCGGGGACGGCGAGGTGGGCCTGCTGCTGGCCACGTACCGGCCTGGCAGCGGGCCGTCGCCGGCCACCCGGCGGGTGGACGGGGTGCTGGTCGACCTCACCGTCGCCGGGGCCGACGACTACCTGCGGCAGGCCCGGGCCATCACCGCGCTCTGGCCGCTCACCGCCGACCGGTACGTCACCACCCGTACGCTGCACGACCCGACCGGCTGGCTGCGTACCCTGCGCGACGAGCACCTGGCCCGGCTGGCCCGGGCCCGGCCGGCCGAGTTCACCGCCGCCGCAAGGCAGGCGTGGTACCGGGGCAGCGCGGCGCACGCCCGGGCGCTCCGGCTGGCCGAGTGGTACGAGACCGATCAGGCGCTGCTCATGCTCGGCGAGGCGCGGCTGGCCGCCGCCACGGTGCACGGGCTGTTCAGCCGCACCTACTTCCGCGATCCGGGCGACGCGGTACGGCGTACCGGGCTGGCCGGCGCGGACATGACCGAGGTGGGCACGGTGCTGGCGCGCCAGGCCGAGGAACTGGCCGCCCGGGGTCGCCCCGTCGACGGCACCGTCGACGACCTCCTCACCGGCTGACCTGGAAGGCCGGCGTTAATAGGGGGCCCTTGCTATGCCGTAGGCGTTAACAGGGGGCCCCTCCTTTCATCCAACGCCGGAGACGCCGATGAGGGTGCCGATGAAGTAGGTCGCGGTGGCGGCCAGGCCGCCGAGCAGGAGCTGCCGCAGGCCGCTGGACCACCAGGCGCGGTAGGTGAACCTTGCCACGACGGCGCCGGCCACGAAGAGCCCCACCCCGCCGACGCCGAGCGCCAGCCAGAGGCTGGTGAAGCCGAGCAGGTAGGTCAGCAGTGGCACCAGGGCGCCGATCGAGAAGCAGAGGAACGACGAGATCGCCGCCGCCCACGGGTTGGGCTGCTCGTCGGGGTCGATGCCCAACTCCTCCCGTACGTGCATGCGCAGCGCCTCTTCCGGGTTGTCCCGGACCGCCTCGGCCACCTGCGTGGCCAGGTCCCGGGGCAGCCCGCGGGCGACCCACGCCTCGGCCAGCTCGCGGGCCTCCGCCTCGGGGTGCCGTTCCAACTCGCGCCGTTCCTTGGCCACCTCGGCGGCCACCTGCTCGTTGGCCGACCGGACGCTGGTGTACTCCCCCAGCCCCATCGAGATGGCGCCGGCGACCAGGCCGGCGGCGCCGGTGAGCACGATGCTGCGCGGCGAGACGCCACCGCCACCGACGCCGGCGATCAGGGCGATGTTGGTGACCAGGCCGTCCATCGCGCCGAACACGGCCGGCCGCAGCCAGCCGCCGGACACGTCGGCGTGGTGCGCCTCGCGCAGCGCCGCGGGGGTGTCGGTCACGGCAGAGTCAGGATCTCGTGGCCGTCGTCGGTGACGACGATGGTGTGCTCGAACTGGGCCGTCCACTTGCGGTCCTTGGTGACCACCGTCCAGCCGTCGTCCCACATGTCGTACTGGTAGGTGCCGAGGGTGATCATCGGCTCGATGGTGAACGTCATGCCCGGCTCCATCACGTCGGTGGGACGCGGGCTGTCGTAGTGCGGCACGTAGAGGCCACTGTGGAAGGACTCGCCGATGCCGTGGCCGGTGAAGTCCCGGACCACCCCGTAGCCGAACCGCTTGGCGTACGACTCGATGACCCGGCCGATCACGTTGATCTGCCGGCCCGGGGCGACCGCCTTGATGCCGCGCATCATCGCCGCATGGGTCCGCTCGACCAGCAGGCGGGCCTCCTCGCTCACCTCGCCCACGCAGAAGGTCGCGTCGGTGTCCCCGTGCACCCCACCAAGGTACGCGGTGACATCGACGTTGATGATGTCACCGTCCTGGAGCACGGTCGTGTCCGGGATGCCGTGGCAGATCACCTCGTTGAGGCTGGTGCAGCAGGACTTCGGGAAGCCCTTGTAGCCCAGCGTCGACGGGTAGGCGCCGTGGTCGCAGAGGAACTCGTGGACCACCTTGTCGATCTCGTCGGTGGTCACCCCCGGCTTGCAGTGCTCACCCGCGAGCTGGGTGGCCTGGGCGGCGAGCCGGCCCGCGAGCCGCATCTTCTCGATGGTCTCCGGCGTCTGCACGTGCGAGCCGCGCCACTCCTGCGGACGCTTCTTGCCCACGTACTCGGGGCGCGGAATGTGGGCGGGCACCGCCCGCCACGGGGAGAGCGTGCCTGGGGTCAGCGGCGCACGGACGGTCATGACGACAGCCTATCGCCGCCCACCGGGGTGACCCCCGGCACGGCCCGCTCGCCGCGGTTGTTGCCGGCCGGCAAAGGGCTGTGCCATTGTTGCTACGTGGATCAAGGGGCCGCACCTCCCGTCTTCTCCGCTGTCGCGGAGGTCGACGGTGATCAGCTCCGGGTGGTGGTGACCGGCGAGGTCGACATGGCGACCGCCGACACCATGTACCAGACCGCGCTGCGGGAGCCCGCCCGCCACGTCACGCTCGACCTACGGGCGGTCACCTTCTTCGACTCGGCCGCGATCCACGCGGTGGTCCGGCTGGCCAAGCGGTTCCCCGGGGCGCTGGCCGTGCTGCCGTCCCGCCAGGTACGCCGGGTGCTGGAGGTCTCCGGCCTGGGCGACCAGAGCTGGCTGGCGGCCGCCTGAGCTGAGCCGCGCCGGCGCGGCTGATCAGTCGAGGCAGAACTCGTTGCCCTCGGGGTCGGCCAGCACGATGTGACCGGCGCCGAGCGGCGGAGCGGGCTCGTAGCGCCTGAGCCGGTTGGCGCCGTGGGCGACGAGCCGCTCGGCCTCCGCCTCCAGGGCCGCCATCCGCGCGTCGCCATGGAGCCCGGGGGCGGCTCGCACATCGAGGTGCACCCGGTTCTTGGCCTGCTTGCCCTCCGGCACCCGCTGGAAGAAAAGCCGCGGCCCGGAGCCGGCGGGGTCGATCACCGCCGAGGCGTCGTTGCGGCGCTCGGGCGGCACGCCCATCGCCGCCAGGGCCTGGTCCCACGACTGGAAGCCCGCGGGCGGGTCCTGCGGCTGGTAGCCGAGGGCCTCGGCCCAGAACGCGGCCAGCCCGGCCGGGTCGGCGCAGTCGAAAGTGATCTGGACGTCCCGGGCCATCTCAGCTTGCCTCCGGCCGGGTCTGCTGGTCTCGGAGCAGGGGGTTCCAGGTCTGGTCGGTCATGGCTCCAGCCTGCCGCATATAGCGGACAGGATTGTTCCTAGATCTGTGGAACGATGAGCGCGTGACCGTCGAGGCAACGACCGAGCGGGTGCTGCGGTTGCTGGCGCTGCTGCAGCGACGGCCGTCCTGGACCGCCGCCGAACTCGCCGCCGAACTGCGGGTCACCGACCGCTCGGTGCGCCGCGACGTGGAGCGGCTGCGCGCGCTCGGCTACCCCGTGCACGCGACGGCGGGCGTCGGCGGCGGCTACCAACTCGGCGCGGGCACCCGGCTGCCGCCGCTGCTCCTCGACGACGAGGAGGCGATCGCGACGGCGGTGTCCCTGCGGCTGGCGGCGGGGGGCACGGTCGCCGGGGCGGGCGAGGCGGCGCTGCGGGCGCTCGCGAAGCTGGACCAGGTGATGCCGCCACGGCTGCGCGCCGAGGTGCGGGCGGTGCACGACGCCACCGAGACCCTTGTCGGCCCCGGAGTCGAGATCGACGCGGAGCTGCTGGTGACGCTCGCGCGGGCCTGCCGCGACGCCGTGCGGGTGCGGTTCCGGTACGCCGGCCGCGACGGCGGGGAGCGCGAGCGCACGGTCGAGCCGGTGCGGATGGTCACCACCGGCCGCCGCTGGTACCTGATGGCCTGGGACGTCGACCGCGACGACTGGCGCACCTTCCGGCTGGACCGGATGCGCGAGGTGGTGGCGACGGCCTGGCGCTTCCGGGCGAGGGAGCATCCGGACCCGGTCGCGTACGTGCAGCGATCCGTGACCGAGACGCCGTACCGGTATCTCGCCCGGGTGCGGATGCACGCCCGGGCCGACCGGGTACGGGAGCTGGTGCCACCCCAGGTGGGGCGCGTCGAGGACGATCGCGACGGGTGGTGCGTGCTCGTCGTCGGCGGGGAGGACCTGGACTGGCTCGCCGTACAGGTGGCCCGGCTGGGCATCGAGGCGGAGGTGCTGGAGCCTCCGGAGCTGCGGGAGGCCGCCGCCCGGCTCGCCCGCCGGGTCGCCGCGATGGCCGGGACCGGCTGACGGACCCCGGTCAGCCCGTGCTCGACACCGTGCCGGTCGAGCTGTCGACGGCGCGGACGGTGCGGAGCAGGAAGCCGGGCAGGCAGAACTCCTGGCCGCCCCACGCCGCGGCCACGTCGATCTCCTCGATCGCCGTGTCGACCCACTCCGGTTCGGGGAAGCCCGCCCGCAGGAACTCCTCGGTCACGCCCCAGCCGTGACCCGCGTCCGGCGACACCGCGAGTACGAAAACGGTCGCGCCCGGCGCGGCGAGGCCCGGTAGCAGCGCGAGGTAGTCGTCCACCTCGCCACCGCCGCGCCGGTGCAGGCTGTGCAGCAGGCCGGAGTCGAACACCGAGTCGAACGGCGCCGACGGCGACGACAGCTCCGTGGCATCCTGGACCTCGAAGTGCACCGTCAGGCCCTCGCGGGCGGCCTTGGCGCGGGCCATGCCGACCGCCACGCGTGAGATGTCGACCGCCGTTACCTGGTAACCGCGGCGAGCGAGGGCGAGCGCGAGATCACCGGTGCCGCACCCGATGTCGAGCACCTTTGGGCCCGGCACCCCGTCGTCCAGCACCGCCGCGAGCGCCGGCTGCGGACCGCCGATGTCCCAGGGCGGCCCGCCCGTGTCGGCAGTGTCGCGGTAGAGCTCGTCGTAGTCGTTGTCGTCGATGGTGAAGCAGCCTACCGGGGAAGCTGCCAGCCGGCGGCACAGAGTCACCTCGGTGCCGTGGTCGGTCCGGGTCACGGTCAGCCCGCCGAGCGCCCGGATCAGCGCCAACCCACGGCCGCGGAAACTCGACCCGGTGGACTCCCGCCACCGGCCGCTGTCCCGGACCGTGGCCGTCACCGTACAGTCCTCGATCGTCACGGCCACGCCGATCACCGGCTCGGTCGGGTCAACCGGGTGCTCGATGGCGTTCGCGGCGGCCTCGGAGATCGCCACGGTGAGGTCGAACAGGTCGTGCTCGCCGACGCGGTGGGCGACCAGGAAGTCCTCCAGCAGCTTACGCAGCACGCTGAGCCGGGTCGGATCGGCCGGCAGCCGCAGCGCGAGGCGGTTCAACGTACCCATCTCACCGTCGGCGGCGAACGCCGCAGCCAGCAGCGGTGGAAGTTGCCTCACGGCTGTCCCCGACCGCGCCGCGTCCTCGCCCCCCTGGGCAGCGCCCATGCCGCCTCCCGCTCCGGTCATGTCCACGACGGCCAGCGCAACTCCGCCGGCCGTCCCCGCCTGGTACCCAGCCGGGGGAGCAACGTAACCGCAGGTCCGACGCGGGGTGCTGGTTACCTCCGCCTCATCCTGGCGTAACCCCCGGCCGGGCGCGAGCTGGGGCGGGCGCTGGTCGTCGTCGGGCCGGGCCGGGGCCGGTGATCTGGGTCACCCCGCCGCCGGCCCGCTGGTGGCGGCGCGGACCAGGGCGGCCACCGGCCGCGGGTCCGGGTCAACCTCCGGATGCCACTGCACGCCGAGCAGGAAGCGCCGCCCCGGGTCCTCGACCGCCTCCACCACCCCGTCGCCGGCCCAGCCGGTCACGGTCAGGCCGCCCGGGTCGGCCACCCCCTGGTGGTGGTACGAGTTGACCCGGTCCACCCCCGCCATCACCGTTCCGGCCAGGCTGCCCGGGGCGAACCGCACCGGGTGCGCGCCCCACACCCCGGGGGCCGGGCGGTGGCCGTCGTGGCCGATCACGTCCGGCAGATGCTGGTGCAGCGCGCCGCCGTGGGCGACCGCGAGCAACTGCATGCCCCGGCACACCCCGAGCACGGGCAGGTCGGCGGCGAGCGCGGCGGTCAGCAGCGCCAGCTCGCCGGCGTCCCGGTCCGGCCGGCTCTCGGTGCGCGGGTCGGGCGACCGGCCGTACCGCTCCGGGCCGATGTCGGCGCCGCCGGCCAGCAGCAGCCCGTCGAGGACCCGCAGCACGTCCGCGTCCGTGTCGTCCGGGGGCAGCACCACGGCCCGGCCGCCGGCGGCGGTCACCGCCCGGACGTACGCCTGCGGCACCAGCGCCGCCGGGACGTCTCGCCACACCGCCCAGCCGGCCGGCTCGACGTACGCGGTGATCCCGATCAGCGGCCGCCTCACAGGGCCGGCACCGTTCGCGACTGCGGGGCTCGCAAACCCGGCTCACTCCTCGCGCTCACAGGGGCGTGACGTAGGCGCCGGTGATCCCGCCGTCCACCACGAACTGGGCGGCGGTCATGAACGACGCGTCGTCGCTGGCCAGGAAGGCCACCGCGGCGGCGATCTCCTCCGGGTTGCCGAACCGGCCCATCGGCACGTGGACGAGGCGGCGGGCGGCCCGCTCCGGGTCCTTGGCGAACAGCTCCAGCAGCAGCGGGGTGGCGACCGGGCCGGGGCAGAGCGCGTTGACCCGGATGCCCTCCCGGGCGAACTGCACGCCCAGCTCCCGGGTCATCGCCAGCACCCCGCCCTTGCTCGCGGTGTACGCGATCTGCGAGGTCGCCGCGCCCATCAGCGCCACGAACGAGGCCGTGTTGATGATGGAGCCCTTGCCCTGCCGACGCATGTGCGGGATGGCGTACTTGCAGCACAGGTAGACGCTGGTGGTGTTGACCCGCAGCACCCGCTCCCAGGCGTCCAGCCCGGTGTCCAGGATCGAGTCGTCCTCAGGCGGGGAGATGCCGGCGTTGTTGAACGCGACGTCGACCCGGCCGTGCCGCTCGGCCACCCCGTCGAAAAGGCTCCGGACCGAGGCTTCGTCGGCCACGTCGCAGGCGACGAACTCGCCGCCCACCTCGTCGGCGGCCCGCTTGCCCGCCTCGGCGTCGATGTCGACGCAGACCACCCGCGCCCCCTCGGCGGCGAACCGCCGTACGGTGGCCAGCCCGATCCCGCTGCCCGCCCCGGTCACCACGGCCACCCGGTCCGTCAATCGACCCTGCATCTCACTCCTCCGTGCTGATGAACACGTTCTTGACGTCGGTGAAGGCGTGCAGCGCGTCCGGACCCAGCTCCCGGCCGAGCCCGGAGCGCTTCATCCCGCCGAACGGGGTCCAGTAGCGCACCGAGGAGTGCGAGTTGACGCTGAGGTTGCCGGACTCCACCGCCCGGGCCACCCGGACCGCCCGGCCCACGTCCCGGGTCCAGATCGAGCCGGAGAGGCCGTACTCGGTGTCGTTGGCGAGCCGGATCGCGTCCGCCTCGTCGTCGAACGGGAGCACCGACACCACCGGGCCGAAGATCTCCTCGCGCCAGTGCCGGTCCGCCGGGGAGTCTGCGAGCAGCACCGTCGGGGCGTACCAGAAGCCGGGGCCGTCGGGGCACGAGCCGGTGAAGGCGACCTTCGCCCCGTCGACGTACCCCGCGACCCGGCCCCGGTGGCCGGCGGAGATCAGCGGGCCCATCTCCGCGGTCTCGGCGGCCGGGTCCTCGACCCGGAACGCGCGCACGGCCGGTTCGAGCAGCTCCAGGAAGCGGTCGTACACCGGGCGCTGGACCAGGATCCGGGAGCGGGCGCAGCAGTCCTGGCCGGCGTTGTCGAAGACCGCGTACGGCGCGGTGGCCGCCGCCTTCTCAAGATCGGCGTCGGCGAAGACCAGGTTGGCGGACTTCCCGCCCAGCTCCAGGGTCACCCGCTTCACCTGGGCGGCGCAGCCAGCCATGATCCGGGTGCCGACCTCCGTGGAGCCGGTGAAGCACAGCTTGCGGACCGCCGGGTGGGTGACGAACCGCTCCCCCACCACGCTGCCCTTACCCGGCAGCACGGTGAAGACGTCCTCCGGCATGCCCGCCTGCAGGGCCAGCTCGGCCAGGCGCAGCGCGGTGAGCGGGGTCAGCTCGGCCGGCTTCAGCACGACGGTGTTCCCGGCGGCGAGCGCCGGGGCGAAACCCCAGCCGGCGATGGGCATCGGGAAGTTCCACGGCACGATCACGCCGACCACGCCGAGCGGCTCGTGGAAGGTGACGTCCAGCCCGCCGGGCACCGGGATCTGGCGCCCGGTGAGCCGCTCCGGCGCGCCCGCGTAGTAGTCCAGGACGTCCCGGACGTTGCCCGCCTCCCAGCGAGCGTTGCCGATGGTGTGCCCCGCGTTGCGCACCTCCAGTAGCGCCAACGCCTCCAGGTGCGCGTCCACCACCGCCGCGAACCGCCGCAGCAGCCGGCCCCGCTCCCCCGGCGCCACGTTCCGCCACGTCTCGTACGCCCGCCCCGCCCGCGCGATCGCCGCATCGGTCTCGGCTGCCGAGGTCGCGGCCACCTCCCGCAACACCTCCCCCGTCCCCGGGTTCCGCACCTCGGTCACGCGCAGTGGGGGGTCAGAGACGTTCGAAGCCACGGGTCAGCTCCCAGTCGGTGACGGCGGCGTCGAAGGCGGTCAGCTCGACGCGGGCGTGGTTGGCGTAGTGGGCGACCACCTCGGGGCCGAAGGCGTCCTTGGCGAGGGTGGAGCCTTCCCAGAGGGCGAGGGCGTCGCGGAGTGTCCCGGGCACCCGCTCGGCGGTGTCGTCGTCGTACGCGTTGCCGGTGCACTCGCCCTCAAGCTCCAGCTCCCGCTCGATGCCGTACACCGCCCCGGCCACCAACGCGGCGATCGCCAGGTACGGGTTGACGTCGGCACCGGGTGCCCGGTTCTCCACCCGCAGACCCGGGCCGTGCCCGACCAGCCGCAGTGCGCACGTACGGTTGTCGGTGCCCCAGCGCAGCGCGGTCGGCGCGAACGAGCCCGGCTGGTAGCGCTTGTAGGAGTTGACGTTCGGGGCGGAGAAGAGGCTGAACTCGCGCATGGTGGCGAGCAGCCCGGCCAGCACCCGCTGCCCGGTCAGGCTCAGGTGCGCCGGCCCGTCGCCGGGCAGCAGCGGACGGCCGTCGGCGTCGCGCAGCGAGAAGTGGATGTGGCAGGAGCTGCCCTCCCGGGCGTTCGGCTTGGCCATGAAGGTGATCGACATGCCCTCCTGGGCGGCGATCTCCTTCGCCCCGTTCTTGTAGACGACGTGGTGATCGGCGCACGCGAGGGCCTCGTCGTAGCGGAAGGCGATCTCGTGCTGGCCGAGGTTGCACTCGCCCTTGGCGCTCTCCGGGGTCAGTCCCGCTCCGGCCATCTCGGTGCGGATCCGGCGCAGCAGCGGCTCCACCCGGGCGGTGCCGAGCAGCGAGTAGTCCACGTTGTACTGGTTGGCCGGGGTCAGGTCGCGGTAGCCGCGCCGCCACGCCTCCTCGTACGAGTCGCGGTAGAGCACGAACTCCAGCTCGGTGCCGGCGTACGCGGTCAGCCCGTGCCTGGCCAGCCGGTCGAGCTGCCGGCGCAGGATCTGCCGGGGCGAGGCGACCACCGGGCCGGAGCCGTCCAGCCATTCCAGGTCGGCCAGAAGCAGGGCGCTGCCCGGCTGCCACGGCGTCCGGCGCAGGGTGTCCAGGTCGGGCTTGAACGCGAAGTCGCCGTAGCCGCGTGCCCAGCTGGTCATCGCGTACCCGTCGACGGTGTTCATCTCGACGTCGCAGGCGAGCAGGTAGTTGCAGCCCTCGCCGCCGTGCTCGACCACCTGGTCGAGGAAGTACGGGGCGTGGAACCGTTTGCCCTGGAGCCGGCCCTGCATGTCGGTCAGGGCCAGCACCACCGTGTCGATCTCACCCTCGGCGACCGCGGCCCGGAGGTGTTCCAGCGTGAGCGGGGCTTTCGTCATCGGCGCGCCTCCATGGGAAAGGTCTACTACCGAACCTTTGAATCCGTCAATGGGCGACTCTGACTTACCCGAGCAGACCGCGCCTACCCGAGCAGGCCGCGCAGCAACTCCGCCGTGGCGTCGCAGTGCTCCTCCATCACCAGCCGGGCGCCGTTCGGGTCGCCGGCCAGGATCGCGTCGACGATCCGGGTGTGCTGGGCGTCAGAGTGGTCGAGGTTTCGGGGGATCACCGGGATCGCGGCGAGAAGCCGGTCGAGGGTCAACTGCACGTCGGCGACGGCCGCGGCCAGCGACGGGCAGCCGCTGGCCGCCGCGATCGCCAGGTGCAGCCGGGAGTCCGCGACCCGCCGGTTGGCGGGATCGCGGTCGCGGGAGGCGGCCAGGGCGGCGACCAGGCCCTGCCGCTCGACCGCCGGCAGGCTGCGGTTGGCGGCCAGCCCGGCCGCACCCGATTCCAGTACGCGCCGGAAGTCGAGCGCGTCGGGCAGCCGGTCGCCCATCTCGCGAGCCAACTCCCCCGCGTCCGGGCGACCGCCGCCGGCACCGGGTACGGGCAGCGCCGAGCGGACGAAGGTCCCACCGGTTCGACCGCGCCGGGATTCCAGGTAGCCGGCGTCGCGCAGCGCCGCGATCGCCTCCCGCAGGGTCACCCGGCTGACCTGCAGCCGCTCGGCCAGTTCCCGCTCCGCGGGCAGCCGCTCGCCGACCCGGACCAGGCCCAGCTTGATCGCCTGGACAAGCCGGGCGACGGTGATCTCGAAGGCGTTGCCGCCGCGTACCGGGCGCCACACCGGGAAGGCCGGTACGGCGTCCGGCCTCGATGCCACGTCACCGCTCGGCCCCCGAGTGGCGTCGCCGCCCGGCTCGGCAGTCCCGGCATCGATCGGCATCGGCCGTCCCTTCCCCCTCCCCGTGGGTGGCGGGCGCCCATCGGGGTACCCGCCACCCGGGAAACCTACTCGGTGGCCGGGCGCCCACCGGAGCGCCCGCCACCCGCGCAAACTACTCGGTGGCCGGCTCCGTGGCGGGCTCGGCGCCCGTCGCCGGCTTGGGGATCACCGGATCCGGCACGTTGTGGCGGGGGCCGGTGAACCAGCGCCGGGCGCTGAGCACCCACCAGAGCCAGGCGCCGCCGAGCACGACGCCGACCGCGACGATCGTGTAGTTGAACGTGCTGGCGGTGATGGGGCTGCTGGTCGGCAGCACGAACAGGACGCAGATCACCGCGACCCAGACGACGGCGATCCACCCGACCGGCGCGCTCCACCGACCCAGGTTCCACGGACCGACTTGGAAGTCCGGCGTGCGCCGGCGCAGGAAGACCGGGGCCACGTACGCGATGTAGAGGCCGATCACCGCGATGGACGTGGCCGCCAGGTAGGCGGTGGTGTTCCAGAGCGACGGCAGGACGAGAAGCGTGGAGCAGGTGACGCAGAGCCAGATCGAGTTGGTCGGCGTGCCGGTGCGAGCGTTGACCCGCTTCCAGATCCCGGAGCCGGGCAGCGCACCGTCCCGGCTGAACGCGTAGGCCATCCGGGAGTTCGCGGTGACCGATGCCATGCCGCAGAAGAACTGGGCGACGACGCAGATGAAGAGCAGGAACGTGCCGAGGTCGTGCCCCACCGCGTCGATGAAGATCTGCGCCGGGGGCAGGCCCAGCGCGGTCATCCGCTCGGCCTCGTAGTCCTGGATGGACCAGGTGATGGCGAACAGGAGCACGAAGCCGGCGACCACCGAGACCACGACCGACATCACGATGCCGCGGGGCGCGGAGCGGGCGGCGTCGTGGGTCTCCTCCGCCACGTGGGCGCTGGCGTCGTAGCCGGTGTAGGTGTATTGCGCCATCAGGAGTCCGATGAGCACCGCGTACCCGGCCGCGCCGGCGAAGGTGAAGCCGGTCTCGTTGCGTACCTCGAGGAAGACCTCGGAGATGGGTTTGTGCTGGTCGGGCACGAACGCGAGGGCGGTGACGATGACCGCGACGCCGGCGAGGTGCCACCAGGCGCTGACGTCCGAGAACAGCCGTACGAGGTTGACGCCGAAGGTGTTGAGCAGGCCGTGCGCGGCGATGATCAGCAGGAAGATCAGGAAGGTGCGGCCCGCGGTCACCTCCATGTCGAAGGCGAGGCTCAGGAAGGCGGAGGTGGTGATCGCGGCACCGAAGTCGATCGCGGCGGTCACCGCCACCTCGCCGAGGAAGTTGAACCAGCCGACGAACCAGGCCCAGACCGCCTTGTTCCGCTTGGCGAGCGCGGCGGCCCACCAGTAGAGGGCCCCGGCGGTGGGATAGACCGAGCAGATCTCGGCCATGGCCAGCGCTACGAAGATCACCATGCCGCCGACGAAGAGCCAGCCGAGGGTGATCGCCATCGGCCGCCGGCCGTCATGGCGATGCCGTACGACGTGATCGCGCCGGCCAGGATCGAGATGATGGAGAACGAGACCGCGAAGTTGGAGAAGCCGGACAGCTTTCGGCGCAGTTCCTGCTTGTATCCCAGCTGCGCGAGCCGTTCCTCGTCTGAGACTTGGGAAGGTGGGGGTACTCCGTCCTCAATGGTTGAGCTCATCGGTGTCTCCCTTGAAGGGGGGTGAAGGCTGTGACCTGCGTCACCACCTGACGGGATGATGAGCCCACACCCTCAACCAGGTCAATGGAGATCGACCGAAAATTCACTCAAGACCAGACCATTGACACGACGCAACTTCCGAAAGGTCCTCCCGAGTACGCGCTGGAGGATCTTCTCGTTCGCCCGCAGTTAGGGTGCGGCGTCCACAGTGCTGTCTCGATTGGAGCCGTCTTGCCGAGGAACAGGCCGTTGTTGGTCGGGGCGCTGATATTGACGACGTTGGCGGGCTGCGCCACCACCGAAGAGACGCGAGTGTGTGATTTGATCGGCACCGTCACGGGGATCAGCATCGATATCGCTGCGGCGATCGCAGAGCGGGTCGAGACGGCGGACATGACCGTGTGCTGGGACGGGTCCTGCCAGACGCCGCCGGTCTTCCTGATGCCGAGTTCCCGGACCGTCGACGACGGTTGCACCGGGAATGGACCCGACGGCGTCTGCATGGCTCACGCAGAGGCCACGGGCGGGAAGACGGGCTTTGCCAACGTTCCCGACCTGCCGCCGCGTCCGGTCGAGGTGACCGTGACCCTGACCGATTCGACGGGCACCCGGATCGTCGATCAGACATTGATCCTTGATCCCAAGATGGCGGAGCCGCCGCCCGGAGCCTGCCGTGGTGGAGGCAGTCCGTACGGGCGGATCACGGTCGACGCCGACGGGAAGGCGCGTTCGATCGGTTAGGGCATGCCCGGCAGGACGCCTCGACCCACGGCTAATTGCGTTGCCGCCTCGGCCCGTCCAAAGGCATCCTTGAGCCTGTGACCAGGCCCGATCGCGACGGGCCACCGCCGGGCGCTCGGCAACGCCCGGTCCGCGACGGCGCGGGGTGCCCACCTCTCTCTCACTGATACGGCGGTTCGCCGTACCCTCCCGGGCACCCCACGCCGTCACCGGTGTGAGAAGGGAACCCTTCTCTACCGGAGGCGTTAATAAGGGGCCCTTCCTTACGCCTCCAGCAGCAGGGAGATGCCCTGCCCGACGCCGACGCACATGGTGGCCAGGGCCCGCCGGCCGCCCCGGCGGCGCAGCTCCAGTGCGGCGGTGAGCGCCAGCCGGGCGCCGCTGGCGCCGAGCGGGTGGCCCAGGGCGATCGCGCCGCCGTTCGGGTTGACGTGCTCGGCGTCCTCGGGGAGCCCCAGCTCGCGCAGCACCGCCACGGACTGGGCGGCGAACGCCTCGTTCAGCTCGATCACGTCGAGGTCGGCCAGGGTGAGGCCCTGCCGGTCGAGCAGCTTGCGGGTGGCCGGGACCGGCCCGATCCCCATGATGCGGGGCGGTACGCCGGCCGCCGCCGCGCCGCGTACCCGGGCCAGCGGGGTGAGGCCGTAGCGGGCGACGGCCGCCTCGGAGGCGACCAGGAGGGCCACCGCGCCGTCGTTGACGCCGGACGAGTTGCCGGCGGTCACCGTGCCACCCTCGCGGAACGGGGTGGGCAGCGCGGCGAGCTTCTCCAGCGAGGTCTCCCGAGGGTGCTCGTCGACCTCGACCAGCTTCGTCTCGCGCCGGCCGGCCGGCACGGTCACCGGCACGATCTCCTCGGCCAGCCGGCCGTCGGCCTGCGCCTTGGCGACGCGCTGCTGGGAGCGGTACGCGAACTCGTCCTGCGCCGCGCGGTCGATGCCGTACTCGGCGGCGACGTTCTCCGCCGTCTCCGGCATCGAGTCGATGCCCCAGCCCCGCTTCATCAGCGGGTTGACCAGCCGCCAGCCGATGGTGGTGTCGTACACCTCGGCGGTGCGGGAGAACGGCGTGGTCGCCTTCGGCATGACGAAGGGGGCCCGGCTCATGCTCTCCACCCCGCCGGCAACCACCAGGTCGGCCTCCCCGGTCACGATCGACCGGGCGGCCATGGCGAGGGCGTCCAGGCCGGAGCCGCAGAGCCGGTTGACCGTGCTGCCGGGCACCTCCTCGGGCAGCCCGCCGAGCAGCGCCGCCATCCGGGCCACGTTGCGGTTGTCCTCGCCGGCCTGGTTGGCGCAGCCGAGGATCACGTCGTCGGTACGGGCCCAGTCCACCGCCGGGTGGCGGGCGACCAGCTCGCGGATCACGTGCGCGGCCAGGTCGTCGGGGCGTACCCCGGCGAGGGCGCCGGCGTACCGGCCGATCGGGGTGCGGACTCCGGCCACGAGGTATGCCACGGTCATCGTGCTGCGTCCTTCGGGGGTGGAAGGGGCTGGCGGTGGCGGCCACCGGGTCACGGGGACGCCCGGCGCCAGGATATCCGTGCCCGGAACGGATAGGTTGACGGCATGGCCCGGGCCCAGTTCAGCGCAGAGACCTCCGGCGGCGGCGCCTTCGTCCGCCAGCCCAACCGGTTCACCGACCGGGTCACCCCGCACTCCACCTCACCGTCCGGCGGTGGCCCCGACGACCAGGGGCGCTGGCCGCTGGAGGCCGGCCGGTACCGGCTGATCTGGTGCCGGGCCTGCCCGTGGGCGCACCGGGCCCGGATCGTGCGCAGCCTGCTCGGCCTGGAGGACGTGATCTCGCTCGGCACGGTCGACCCGATCCGGGACGAGCGGGGCTGGCGGTTCACCCTCGACCAGGACGGCTTCGACCCGATGCTCGGCATCGGCTTCCTCTCCGACGCCTACCTCGCGACCGACCCGGACTACACCGGCCGGGTCACCGTGCCGGCCCTGGTCGACACCCGGACCGGCAAGGTCGTTACCAACGACTATCCGCAGCTCACCCTGGACCTGATCACGGAGTGGCGGCGGTTCCACAAGCCGGGCGCGCCGGATCTCTACCCGGTCGAGCTGCGCCCGGAGATGGACGCGCTGATGGCGGAGATCCACCGGGACGTCAACAACGGGGTCTACCGGTGCGGCTTCGCCGCCTCGCAACAGGCGTACGACGAGGCGTACACGGCGCTGTTCGCCCGGCTGGACGCGCTGTCAGAGCGACTGGCCGGGCGGCGCTACCTGATGGGTGACCAGATCACCGAGGCGGACGTACGGCTGTTCACCACGCTGGTCCGCTTCGACGTGGCGTATCACGGGCACTTCAAGTGCAACCGGCAGAAGCTCACCGAGATGCCGGTGCTCTGGGCGTACGCCCGGGACCTGTTCCAGACTCCCGGCTTCGGCGAGACGGTGGACTTCGACCACATCAAGCGCCACTACTACGCCACCCACGAGATGATCAATCCGACCCGGATCGTGCCGCTCGGTCCGGATCTGCACGGCTGGACCACGCCGCACGGGCGTGGCTGAGCCGGGGGTCGCCCGGGCCGCCGCCGCGTCGGCCGCCGCCGGCTGCGTCGTGGCCGGCACGGTCGCGGTGACGGTCGCCGTGGTCGCCGGTCCCGGTCCGGGCCTGACCGGGTACGTCAGCGAGGCCGGCGTCACCGACAGCGCGTACGCCGGGGCGTACCGGATCGGGGTCTTCGCCCTCGCGGCGGCGCTGCTGCTGCTCGCGGCGGCGCTGCCCCCGGCACTGCGGATGGCGGCCGCGCTGCTCGCCGCCGGCGGGGCCTGCACGGTGCTCTCCGGCGCGGTGACGTGCACGGCCGGCTGCCCGCTGCCGCCGTTCGAGGCCACCACCGTGGCCGACCTGGTGCACGGCGGCGCGAGCGTGGTGGCCACCGCCGTAGTGGTCTTCGCGATGCTGGTCCTGGCTCTCTCCCCGGCGGCGGGCCGCCACCTGCGCCGGATCGCGCGGGTCGGCGCAGCGCTGTCCCTGCCGATCGCCGCGGCGATCGCGCTGGCCATGCTGGCAGTGGGGCGCAGCGAGACGGTGGGGGTGCTGGAGCGCCTGCTGCTGCTCGTCGCCGTCGTGTGGGGCCTGGCCACCGCGGCCGCCCTCGGGCTGTCCCGGAGGTAAGGAGGGGCCCCTTGTTAACGCCTTCCGCATAGCAGGGGCCCCCTGTTAACCACGCCTGTAAGGAGCGTCACGGCTGCCGATGCTTTCGCTGTGAGCCTCCCGGGAGTAGCGTCAGCCCGCGATGACCAATGTCTGGCACCTCACCGTGCGCCTGTACGTCGACCTTCGACGGCAGGCCAGCGGCATCTGTCCGGCGCAGCCGCTCTCCTGACGCTGTCCCGTTCGCCCCTTCCACCAGACCTTGGACGCATCCTCATGGCTTCCGCCCTGCGCAAGTTCCCCTTCTCCCTTCAGATCCTGCTCGGCCTCGTACTCGGCGTGGTGCTCGGCTTCCTCGCCCGCGCCAACGATCTCGCCTGGCTGGCCAGCACCCTCGACACCGTCGGCCACCTCTTCGTCCAGCTCCTCAAGCTGGCCGTGCCGCCGCTGGTCTTCACCGCCATCGTGGTCAGCGTGGTCAGCCTGCGCGGCGTGGCCAACGCCGCCCGGCTGGCGCTGAAGACGCTGCTCTGGTTCGGCATCACCGCGCTGATCGCGGTGAGCATCGGCATCGGCCTCGGCCTGCTCACCGACCCGGGCAAGGGCATCACCCTCGACCTGGCCGGTGCCGCCGCGCCGAAGAAGACCGGCTCCTGGATCGACTTCCTCACCGGCATCGTCCCGACCAACCCGATCGGCGCGTTCGTGGAGGGCAACGTCCTCCAGATCGTCTTCCTCGCCCTGGTGGTGGGCGCCGCCGCGATGCTGGTCGGCGAGGCCGCCGAACCGTTCGTGGCGCTCAACCGCTCGCTGCTGAGCATCGTGCAGAAGGCGCTCTGGTGGGTCATCCGGCTCGCCCCGATCGGCACGCTCGGCCTGATCGGCAACGCCGTCGCCTCGTACGGCTGGGACCTGCTGGCCCCGCTCGCCAGGTTCACCACCGCCGTCTACGTCGGCTGCGCGATCGTGCTGTTCGTGGTCTACCCGCTGCTGCTGGTGGCCGCCGGCCGGCTCAACCCGCTGCGCTTCTTCGCCGGCGCCTGGCCTGCCATCGAGCTGGCCTTCGTCTCCCGCTCCTCGGTGGGCACCATGCCGGTGACCCAGCGCTCCGTCGAGCGGCTCGGCGTCCCCCGCGAGTACGCCTCCTTCGCGGTGCCGTTCGGCGCCACCACGAAGATGGACGGCTGCGCCGCCATCTACCCGGCCCTGGCGGCGATCTTCGTGGCCCAGGTCTTCGGGGTGCACCTGGGCGTCACCGACTACCTGCTGATCGCCTTCGTCTCGGTGGTCGGCTCGGCCGCCACGGCCGGCCTGACCGGCGCGATCGTCATGCTCACCCTGACCCTGAGCACGCTGGGCCTGCCGCTGGCCGGCGCCGGCCTGCTGCTGGCGATCGACCCGATCCTGGACATGATCCGCACCGCCACCAACGTGGCCGGCCAGGCGCTCGTGCCGACCATCGTGGCCGCCCGCGAGGGCACCCTCGACCGGGCGAAGTACGACGCGGCCGGCACGCGCGACCTGATCGACGCGGACGAGGCCGACCGCCTCGCTCCGGTTCCCGCCTGAGCCTCGGCGCTGGGGGAGGGCTTCGGCCCTCTCCCCTGCCTTCTGTTGAAGGATGACGACATGAGTGCCCTGTTCACCCCTCTCGCCCTGCGCGGCGTCACCCTGCCCAACCGGGTCGCCATGGCACCGATGTGCCAGTACAGCGCCGGCCCGGACGGCCTGCCCACCGACTGGCACCGCATCCACCTCGGCTCCCGCGCGGTCGGCGGCGTCGGGCTGATCATCACCGAGGCCACCGCGGTGGTCCCAGAGGGACGGATCAGTCCCCAGGACACCGGCCTCTGGTCCGGCGCGCACGTCGACGCGTGGCGGCCCATCACCGCGCTCGTCGCCGCGCAGGGAGCGGTGCCGGCCATGCAGCTGGCGCACGCCGGCTTCAAGGCCTCGACGTACCGGCCGTGGGCCGCGCACCGGGGCGGCGTGCCGGACGCCGACGGCGGCTGGACGCCGGTCGGCCCGGGCAGCGAGGCGTTCCTGCCCGACTACCGGCGGCCGACCGCACTCGACGAGGCCGGGGTCGCCGGGGTGGTCGAGGCGTTCGCCGTCGCCGCCGGACGCGCGATCGACGCCGGTTTCCAGGCGGTCGAGATCCACGCCGCGCACGGCTACCTGCTGCACGAGTTCCTCTCCCCGCTGACCAACCACCGCACCGACGCCTACGGCGGCGACCGGGCCGGCCGGATGCGGCTCACCCTGGAGGTGGCCCGGGCGGTCCGCGCCGCCGTCGGCGAGTCCGTGCCGGTGCTCACCCGGATCTCCGCCACCGACTGGGTGCACGGCGGCTGGACCGTCGAGGACAGCGTGGTGCTCGCCGGCGAGCTGGCCGCCGCCGGCGTCGACCTGGTGGACGCCTCCTCCGGCGGCGCGTCGGCCGCGGCGAGCATCCCGGTCGGCCCCGGCTACCAGGTGCCGCTGGCGGCGCGGATCCGCCGCGACGCGGGCGTGCCGACCGGCGCGGTCGGCCTGATCGTCGAGCCGGAGCACGCCGAGCAGATCGTCGCCGGCGGCGAGGCCGACCTGGTGCTCCTCGGTCGCGAACTGCTGCGCGACCCGTACTGGGCACGCCGCGCCGCCGCCAAGCTCGGCGCCGAGTCCCACTGGCCCAACCAGTACGCCCGCGCCGTCTGACCCCAGCTCCATTTCGGCAATGTGGCGGTATCCCTACTCCGGGGATACCGCCACATTGCGCAGCCGGTGTCGATCAGCCGGCCAGGTGGCCCCAGCCGGCCTCCAGGTCACGCCACGGCCCCTGCGCGGCCACCGCCCCGTCGACCAGCACCACCACGTGGTCCGCCCGGACCAGCGCGGCCCGCTTGGAGGTCGACCCGACCACCGTCAACCCGTGCTCGCGCAGCGCCGCCCAGAGCGCCAGCTCGGTGGTGACGTCCAGCGCGGACGACACGTCGTCGGCGACCAGCAGCTCGGTACGCGGCGCCAGCGCCCGGGCCAGCGCCAGCCGCTGAAGCTGCCCGCCGGAGAGCCGGGTGCCCTTGTGCCCGATGAGCAGCCCGAGTCCGCCTCCCGCGGCGGCCAGATCGTGGTCGAGCTGGGCGGTCGACACCGCGCCGGCGGCGTCCACCTGGTGCCCGAGCGCGATGTTGTCGGCCACCGTGCCGGAGAGCACCCGGGGCAGCTGCCCCACGTACCCGACCTGGTTGGGGCGCAGGAACAACTCCGGCTCGGTGACCGGCTCACCGTTCCAGCGCAGCATGCCGGTGTGGTGGACGATTCCGGCGAGCGCCCGCAGCAGCGATGACTTGCCCGAGCCGACCGGCCCGACCATCAGCACCAACTGCCCACGCTCGACAACCAGGTCGACATCGCGTACGGCTTGGATGCCGTCGGAGTGCAGCGCGCCGAAGCCGGCCAGCTCCAGCCGGCGTAGTGGGTGCCGGGGTGGCGGCTCCGGCGCCGGGGCGGTCCCCGCGGCCAGGTCCACCCCCGGCACCTCCGCCGAATAGGTGGCGATCCCGGTCATCGCCGCGGTCCGCCGGGTCCACACCCGCGCCGACGGGTAGTGCGAGACCAGGGCCGCGGTGGTCCAGGCGAACCAGCGGGCCGCACCGAGCGTGGAGACCGCAACCAGGGTGGCCCCGGCGGAGAGCCCGCCGGCGAGGTAGAGCGCCCACACCCCGATCGGCAGCAGACCGCTGGCCATCGACGGGGTGGACCGCGCCCACACCTGCATGGCGATCTCCCGCCGCTGCCGGTCGCTGCGGACGGTGTCCAGTGCCGCGAGGTGGTCCAGCACCGGCCGGGTGGCACCGGCGAGCTTCACCGTACGGGCGGCGGAGAGCGAGGAGACCAGCGCGGTGGCGAAGGCGGCCCGGGCCTTCACCGTGCCGCGGGCGGTGCGTTCCAGGCGGGGCGCGAACAGCGTGGCCGCCAGCCCGGAGACCACCATGGTGCCGAGGAAGAACAGCGCGGGTACGAAGCTGCCGGTCACCAGGGTCATGGTGATCATGATGGCCAGCGAGATGAACTGGTCCATCAGGTTGTCGGCGAGCTGCACCACCCGTTCGGTGTCACCGCCCTGGGCCACCACCTCGGCGGGGGTGTGCTTGCTGACCCGGCGGGCCCCGGTCTGCCCGTGCACCAGGCGCAGGCTGATCCGCAGCATCTGCCGGATCCACCACTGGGGGAACCAGAGGTTGGTCAGGTACGGCAGCGGCAGCACGACCAGCAACGCGGCGACGATGCCGAGCGCCGGCAGCCACGGGTCGCCCCCGCCGATCACCGCGGCCCAGAGCCAGGGCAGCACCGCGCCGTCCAGCCCGAGCAGCGTCATCACGATGAACATCCCGACGGAGAACAGGCCGTACCGGGGGTCGTTGGTGCCCAGCCGGAGGATCTCCCGCAGGGTCCGCGCGGGCGGCGTGGCGGGCACCGGCGGCGGGTCGGCCCGCGACACGGCGACCTGGCGCGGGACGGCGACCGGCGCGGCCGGTTCGGCCGGCTCGTCGGGCCACTCGTCGCCGCCCGGCCCGTCCAGCAGCTCCACCCCGCCGCCCCGGCCGCCGGCGCCGGCGTATGCGCTGGCGTGGCTGGTGGCGAGCAGTTCGGCGAAGCGGGCCGACTCGCGCAGCGGGCCGGCGTCCAGCACCGCCCCGTCGGCCATCACCACGACCTCGTCGCAGCGGCGCACCGAGGAGAGCCGGTGCGCGATGACGATGCCGATCCGGTCGGCGAGCAGTCGTTCGGTGGCCTGGCGTACCCGGGCCTCGGTCACCGGGTCGAGCCGGGCGGTGGCCTCGTCGAGGATCACCACGTGCGGGTCCCGGACCAGGATCCGGGCGAACGCCACGAGCTGTTCCTGCCCGGCGGAGAGCGCCTGCCCGCCCTCGCCCAGCTTCGTGTGCACCCCGTCGGGCAGCTCGGCGATCCAGCCGGCCAGGCCCAGTTCCTCCAACGCCCGGGTGGCGTCGTCGAGCAGGGCAGGGTCGAAGAGGGCGACGTTCTCGGCCAGGGTGCCGGCAAGGATCTCGGTACGCTGGGGCACCACCGCGATCCACCGGCGCAGCGCCTCGACATCCAGGTCGACCAGGTCGGTGTCGCCGAGGAAGACCGTGCCGCGCGGCACGTCGACGGCCCGGGTGAGCACCTTGGCCAGCGTCGACTTGCCCGACCCGGTCCGCCCGACCAGGGCGTACGACCGGCCCCGGGCGAAGGTGAGCCGGACGTCGCGCAGCGCCGGCCCGCGGTCGTCCCCGGCGGCGGGGTAGCGGAAGGTGAGCCCGCGGACGGTGAGGTCCCCGTCGATCGGGGCGGCGCCGCCGGCCGGTTCCTGCCCGGCGGCGGAGAGCAGTTGGACCCGGGCCCAGGCGCCGAGCGCGTACTGCAGGTGCGGCACCCAGCGGGCGATGTGCTCGACGGTCGCGCCGAAGGCGAGGGCGAGCAGCCAGATCGCGGTGAGCCGGGCCCCGTCCACCCGGCCGGTCGCGAGCGCCCACGCCCCGGCGAGGACCACGGCCGCGATGCCGACCCGGATGCCACCGGCGGCGAGGGCGGTGACCCGGGCGGACATCCGGAACACCCGGCCGCCCCGGGCGATCACCTCGGCGGCCCGGCGCGCGTACAGCCGCAGCACGTACGGCCGGGCCAGGCTGGTGCGCACGTCGTCCTGGCCGTGCACCGCCTCCTCCATCACGGCGGCCAGGTCGGACCAGGCCTCCTCCTCGGCCATCCGGGCCGGGGCGATCCGGCTGGTGGGGCGGCGCAGCACCACGCCGAGCAGGGCGGTCAGCACGATCATCCCGACGCCCGCCGGCCACCAGACGAACAGCGCGCTGACCGTGGCGAGCAGGCAGACGGCGAGCCCCTGGACCAGGCGTACGCCGGTGTTCCGCATCTCGGCGGCGACCTGGTAGACGTCGTTGTCGATCCGGTCGAGCAGCTCGCCGACCGGGGTGGTCTCCAGGGTGGGCAGGTCCTGGCCGAGCGCCACCCGACACAGCCGGCGGCGTACGTCGGCGGACCAGTCGGCGGTGAGGCCGGCCATCAGCAGCCCGATGAGCAGGTCGCTGACCACGAGCGCGACCAGTGCCACGGCCAGGGCGGTGAACCAGCCGCCCGACCGGTGCACCAGCACCGGACCGGCCAGCGCCGAAGCGGCCGCCTGGCCGCCGGCGCCGAGCACGATGAGGAGGAGGACGACCGCCATCCGACGTGGTGCGGTGGCCCAGAGATCTCGGAGCAGGCGCATGGACGGTCCTCCGGACTCGGGTCGGCATGGGGGCGGTGCCTCCAGCCTTCCGGTCCGGCCGTGATGGCTCAAACCATTTATGCGCGGTTCACGCCCCGGTGCCCCTCCTTCAGAAGAGGACGGTGGCGAGCGTGCCGACCGGGCGGAAGCCGCAGCGCTCGTAGACCCGCCGGGCGGGCAGGTTGAAGTCGTTGACGTAGAGACTGACCGTCGGGGCGACCCGGATCAGGGCATCGCGCACCACCGCCGCCATCGCCGCGGCGGCCATCCCCCGCCCCCGCCACTCCGGCGCCACCCAGACCCCCTGCACCTGGGCGGTCCGCCTGGTCACCACGGCCAACTCGGCCTTGAAGATCACCTTGCCGTCCGCGAACCGGGCGTAGGCCCGGCCCGCGCGGACCAGGTCGGCCACCCGACGCCGGTAGCCGCGCCCGCCGTCCTCGGCCAGCGGCGAGACCCCGACCTCCTCGGTGTACATCGCCACCGCCGCCGGGAAGAGCCGGTCGACCTCCCCGCCGCGCACCCGCCGTACCTCCGGGTCGGCCGCCACGCCGGGCAGGGCGTCCGCGGCCAGCAGCGGCTGGTTGGGGCGTACGTCCCGGGCCGGCCCCCAGTAGGCGGAAAGGCGGTCCCAGAGCCCGAGTACCGCGTCGGCCCGCCCGACGATCGAGGAGCAGAGCCGCTCCTCGGTGCTCAACAGGTCGGCGAAGGCGGCCACCGCCGGCTCCGAGGCGAGCACCGGAGTCAGGTTGCCGCCCAGCCAGCAGATCGACTCCAGGTTGCGCCGCGCGCCGTAGCCCAGGATCCGCCCCTCGGCCCGCCACCAGGCCAGCCCGCGGGCGGCCACCCGCTCCGCGACCTGCGCACCGCCGAACGGGTCGAGGTCGAGCAGCCGTTCGACCGCGCGGCGCTCCGACTCCCCAAGTTGGCGTACCGGCACGGTGAGCACGACTACCAGCCTGCCAGATGCACCCCCGGGCGCGCGGGCCGACCTGGGGAGCCCGGCCGGGTTCGCGGATCGCGTTGCCGAGCGGCGACTCAGCCGACCGGGACCGGCTCGGCGGTCGCAGCGGCCGGCCGGGTCCGTGCCGCCCAGGCCACCACCGGCGGCACCAGCGCACCGAGCAGGAGGAACAGGACACCGAGCAGCAACCAGCCCGGTACGCCCCAGCCGACCGCCAGGGTGGTCACCACCACCGGCGCCACCATCGAGCCGAGCTGCATGCCCATCCCGTACGCGCCCTGGTACTGCCCCCGGGCGTGCGTGGGGGCGAGACCGAACGAGATGCCCCAGCCGGCCGCCGCGTGCCACAGTTCCCCGACCACGTGCACCAGCGCCCCGGCCAGCAGCAGCGCGACGGCGACCGGGGCGGGCACCCCGCCGCTGGCCGCGAAGAGCAGGCAGGCGACCCCGATCACCGCGCCGGCCCGCCGGGCGGCCCGGGCCGCGCCGATCAGTTCCTCGGTGCCCCGCCAGGCCCGGACCTGGAAGAGCACGACCATCACCGTGTTGACCAGCAGGCAAGCCGAGACGAGCCAGCGCGGCGCGGCGGTGTGGCCGGCGATCCAGAGCGGCAAAGCGATGTTGATCAGTCCGAAGTGCATGGACATCAGCCCGTCCAGCACGGTGAAGGCGAGGAACGGGCGGTCCCGCAGCGCGATCAGACGCGGGCCGTGCGCCGGCGCCGGCACCGGTGGCAGCGCGGGCAGCCGGAGCAGGATCGCCGCCGCGCCCAGGTAGGTCACCGCGTCGAGCAGGATCAGCGCCACGTACGCCGGACGGGTGTCCGCGGCGATGCCGAACCCGGCGGCCACCGCCCCGACGGAGATCCCCACGTTGGTGACCGCGCGCAGCCAGGCCCGGGTCCGGACCCGCTGTTCGGGCGGGACCGCCCCGGCGATCAGGGCGCCTCGGGCGCCCCGGCCGACCGCGTCGGCGACGGCCATCAGCACGCCGACGGCGAGAAACGCCGGGAACGATCGGACGGCCACCAGGGCGGCGGTGAACGCGGCGGAGGCGAGCAGCGCGGCGAGCTGCATCCCGCGCGGACCGTACCGGTCGGCGAGGTAGCCCATCGGGGTGCTGGCCACGAGGCTGACCAACGCGGTGACGGTGAGGCCGACGCCGACCTGCGTCACGCTCAGCCCCACCGACCGGGTCAGGAAGAGCGCGCTGACGGTCAGCCATGTGCCCCGGCCGACGGTGTTGACCAGCGTGGACAGGGCGAGAGTCCGGGCCGGGCCCGGTTCGGGAAGCAGTCGCACGCCGCCCATCCTAGCGAGACGTACGTACGGTTTGCAGGCCGGAGACGTCCGAGCGTGTTGTCGGCGATGCATTTCCGATATATCGTTGATGCATCATTGATAGACCGACCGAAGGAGAACCCGATGGGATTCCATCGACGACTGCACGAGATGCACGAGCGGCGGATGCGCGGCTTCGGCTTTCCGCCCGTACCGCCCGGCCCGCCGCCGTTCCCGCCCGGCCCGCACGGCCACGGCCACGGGCGCGGCCGAGGAGGGCGGGGCCGCGGGCGCGGACGCCGGGCAGGCGTGCGCGGCGCGGTGCTGGCCCTGCTCACCGAGCGGCCGATGCACGGCTACGAGATGATCCAGGAGATCGACTCCCGCACCGGTGGGGCCTGGCGGCCCAGCCCCGGGTCGATCTACCCGACGCTGCAACTGCTGGAGGACGAGGGCGTCATCGCCGCCGCCGCGGACTCCGACGGCGGACGGAAGCGGTTCGCCCTCACCGAGCAGGGGCGCGACGAGGCGGCCGCGGCGGCGCAGAACCCGCCGTGGGCGGAGTTCGCCGAGACGACCGTGAACAGCTGGCACGACATTCGCGACGCGGGCGCGCAGGCAATGCACGCGCTGCGGCAGGTAATGACGACCGGCACGGACGACCAGCGGGAACGCGCCGCCCAGGTGCTCGACGAGACCCGCCGCAAGCTCTACGCCATCCTCGCCGAATCCGAGTGAGCCCGGTACACGTCCGCCGGCCGGGGTGGCAACTTTACCGTCACCCCGGCCGGCGCGCGTTCAGGCGGCCCGGCGCGCGGTGAACAGCAGGTACTCCCAGCGCATCACCCCGGCCTCGAGGTGCCGCCGCGCCAGGTCCGTCAGGTCGTGATCCAGGGCGGCGACCCGCTCCGGGTCAGCGGCGATCGCCCGGTACACCGCGATCGTCGGTCCATAGTGGGCCTTGAAGAAGTCGCGGAACGCCTCCGGGCTGGCGAACCGGTCCACCGTGACCGCCTGCCGGCGGGTGATGACGTCGGTGACCCGGTCCCCGAGCAGCGCACGGACGTGGTCCTCACGCCCCCACAGCGGCGGGGGTTGCGCGCCCGGCGGTGGCGGTGGGGCGTACGGCTTCATGGTGGCGAACATCTGCCCGATGAACCCCTCGGGCGTCCAGTTGACCAGGCCGATCGTGCCACCCGGCCGGCAGACCCGGACCAGCTCGTCGGCGCCGGCCTGGTGCCGGGGCGCGAACATCACGCCCACGCAGGACAGGACGCGGTCGAACTCGCCGTCCGCGTACGGGAGCGCCTCGGCGTCTGCCTGTCGCCACTCCAGCTGGGCGCCGCGCTCCGCGGCGAGCGCCCGCCCGATCTCCAGCAGCTCCGGGGTCAGGTCGCTGGCCACCACGCTCGCCCCAGTCAGGGCCGCCGGGATGGCCGCGTTGCCGGTGCCCGCGGCCACGTCCAACACCCGGTCGCCGGGGCCGACGCCGGCCGCTTCGGCCAGGGTCGCCCCCAGCTCCGGGATGACCTCCGCGGCGACTGCGGCGTAGCTGCCGAGCGCCCACATCTGCCGGTGCCCGGCCTTCACGGCCCGGTCCCGCTCCGCCGATTCGATCATGACTACTCCTCTGCCTCGTCCTGATGAAACGGACGGTAGGCAGCGGGAAGCCGGCGACCTAGTACGAGATCTGTATCGGTCCCGACAGGAGCCTGGTCCGGCCGATGGGTCCGGCGTACCGTCCGCGCCATGGGGGCCTCCTACCACCAGTTCTGCCCCGTCGCGAAGGCCATGGAGCTGCTCGACGAGCGTTGGACGCTGCTCGTCGTCCGGGAACTGGTGAGCGGGTCCGAGCGGTTCAACGAGCTGCGCCGGGGCCTGCCCCGGATGTCGCCCACCCTGCTGTCCCGGCGGCTGCACCAGCTCGTCCGGGCCGGCGTTGTGGAGCGGCACGGCGAGGGCGCCGACGTGCGGTACGTCCCGACCCAGGCGGGGCGGGAGCTGCGGCCGGTGCTGGAGGCACTCGGCGCGTGGGGCGTCCGCTGGATCGGTGAGCTGGGTGACGCCGACCTGGACCCGAAGCTGCTGCTGTGGGACATGCACCGGCACGTCGACCACAGCGCCGTCCCGGCGGGGCGTACCGTCGTGCACTTCCGCTTCTGGGACGTGCCCGCGGACCTGCGGGCCTGGTGGCTGGTCATCGCCACCGGGGAGGCCGACGTCTGCGACGTGGACCCGGGGCACGAGGTGTCCGTGACGGTGACCGCGAGCCTGCGTGCCCTGGTGCAGGTCTGGCTGGGCGACCTGGGCTGGCCTGAGGCGCTCCGCAGCGGCGCGGTGGAGGTGGCCGGGCCGGAGGCGCTCCGCCGAGCCCTGCCCCGGTGGTTCACCCTCTCCGAGTTCGCCGCCGTCCCCCGGCCGGTGCGGGCCTGAGACGACGCGTGCGGCCGCCCCCGGCGGGGACGGCCGCACGTCGTCGGCGATTCGGTGGTCAGTGCACGGTTACCGTGGCACCCGGCACCAGGTCGCGCAGCTCCTCGGGGATCTCGGCACCCATCTCGTCGGCGAGGCGCAGCGCCTCTTCGATCAGCGTCTCCACGATCTGCCCCTCGGGCACGGTCTTGATGACCTGGCCCTTGACGAAGATCTGGCCCTTGCCGTTGCCGGAGGCGACGCCCAGATCCGCCTCGCGGGCCTCGCCCGGGCCGTTCACCACGCAGCCCATGACCGCGACGCGCAGCGGCACCGGCAGCCCCTCCAGGCCGGCGGTGACCTCCTCGGCCAGCTTGTAGACGTCGACCTGGGCCCGGCCGCAGGACGGGCAGGAGACGATCTCCAGGCCCCGCTCGCGAAGGCCCAGCGACTCCAGGATCGCGGCGCCCACCTTGATCTCCTCGACCGGCGGGGCGGACAGCGAGACCCGGATGGTGTCGCCGATGCCCTCGGCCAGCAGCGCGCCGAACGCCACCGCCGACTTGATGGTGCCCTGGAAGGCCGGACCGGCCTCGGTCACGCCCAGGTGCAGCGGGTAGTCGCACTTCTCGGCGAGCTGCCGGTACGCCCGGATCATCACCACCGGGTCGTTGTGCTTGACCGAGATCTTGATGTCCCGGAAGCCGTGCTCCTCGAACAGCGAGCACTCCCACAGCGCCGACTCGACCAGCGCCTCGGCGGTGGCCTTGCCGTACTTGGCCAGGAGCCGCTTGTCCAGCGACCCGGCGTTGACGCCGATCCGGACCGGCACCCCGGCGTCACCGGCGGCCTTGGCGATCTCCTTGACCTTGTCGTCGAACTGCCGGATGTTGCCCGGGTTCACCCGGACCGCCGCGCAGCCGGCGTCGATCGCGGCGAAGACGTACTTCGGCTGGAAGTGGATGTCGGCGATCACCGGGATCTGCGACTTCTTCGCGATCGCCGGCAGCGCCTCCACGTCGTCCTGGGACGGCACGGCGACCCGGACGATCTGGCAGCCGGACGCGGTGAGCTCGGCGATCTGCTGCAGCGTCGCGTTGACGTCGGCGGTCAGCGTGGTGGTCATGGACTGCACCGAGACCGGCGCGCCCCCACCGACCGGCACCGAGCCGACCATGATCTGGCGGCTGGCCCGGCGCGGGGCGAGCGGCGGCGGCGGTACGGGCGGCATACCGAGACTGACAGCGGTCACTTCAGGCACTCACCTTGAGAAGAGCGTGATCGGGTTGACGACGTCCGCGGTGACGGTCAGCAGCGTGAACACGCCACCGATGAGGATCACCACGTACGTGATGGGCATGAGCTTGAGGTAGTCGACGCGGCCGGGGTCGGGGCGGCGCAGGCGGGCGTAGAGCCAGGAGCGGACCCGCTCGAACCAGGCGATGATGATGTGGCCGCCGTCCAGCGGCAGCAGCGGCAGCAGGTTGAACACGCCGATGAAGAAGTTCAGGCCGATGAAGAGGCTGACGAACAGTTCCCAGGCGTCGTGCTGCACCGCCTCGCCACCGAGCCGGGTGGCGCCGACGACGCTGATCGGGGTGTCGATCTCCCGCTCCCCGCCGGTGACCGCGGTCCACAGGGCCGGCACCTTCTGCGGGATCCGCTTCATCGACTCGAACGTGCCGACGGCGAGGTTGCCCGTGTAGTGGGCCGTCGCCCCGAACGCGTCGACCGGGCCGTACTTGACCATGGTGGGGACGCCGGGCGGCAGCTGCATGACCTCGACGCCCAGCGCCGAGACGGTCTTCGGGGCGGCCTTGGGATCGTCGAGCGGGGTGCGCTGCACCGCGGCCAGGTTGGCCTTGACCTCCCCGGTCGCGCCGTCGCGCTCGTACCGGATGTTGGCCTCGCCGGGCGGCAGGGCCCGGATCTGCTTGATGAGGTCGGCGTTGGTGGCGACGGCCGTCCCGTTGATCGCGACGATCTTGTCGTCGTTCTGCAGGCCGGCCAGCTTCGCCGGGCTGGCCGGGTCGCCGGCCTGGCAGTCCCGCGGCGGCTCGTTCGCCGTCACCACGCAGTTGGTGACCTTGACGTACGCCGGCTGCGGCTCGGCGAGCGCCTTGTTCGGCAGGCCCATGAAGATCGCCGCGAACCAGATCGCGATCAGGGCCAGGGCGAAGTGGGTGATCGAGCCCGCGGACATCACGATCGTCCGCTTCCAAACCGGGTACCGCCACATGGCGCGCGGCTCGTCGCCCGGCTCGACGTCGTCGTCCTGCGGGGTCATCCCGACGATCTTGCAGAAGCCACCGAGCGGGATGCCCTTGACGCCGTACTCGGTCTCGCCCCGCTTGAACGACCACAATGTCGGACCGAAGCCGACGAAGTAGCGGGTGACCTTCATCCCGAATGCCTTGGCGGTGAGCATGTGCCCCGCCTCGTGCAGGCTCACCGAGATGAGGATCGCCAGGGCGAAGAGCACCACCCCGAGCAGGTATGCCATCAAGCTCCTTCCAGCGGCCCGGAGATGATCTCCTGGGCGTGCGCCCGTGCCCACGACTCGGCGCCGAGCACGTCCTCGACGGTACCTGGTTCGTCGAAGTCCGGTGCGTCGTCCAGCACACGCCGCAGGGTGTCGACGATGCCGAGGAACGGCAGCCGTCCGGCGACGAACGCCGCCACGCACTCCTCGTTCGCCGCGTTGTAGATCGCCGGCCGGCAGCGCCCGGCCTCCCCGGCCGCCTTGGCCAGGGCGACCGCCGGGAAGGCGGCGTCGTCGAGCGGGAAGAACTCCCAGGTGTGGGCCCTGGCCCAGTCGACCGCGGCGGCGGCCTCGGGCACCCGGTCCGGCCAGCCGAGGCCGAGCGCGATGGGCAGCCGCATGTCCGGTGGGCTGGCTTGGGCCAGGGTGGAGCCGTCGGTGAACTCGACCATCGAGTGGATCACCGACTGCGGGTGGATCATCACCTCGATGTCGGCGTACGGCACGTCGAACAGCTCGTGCGCCTCGATCACCTCAAGGGCCTTGTTGACCATCGTGGCAGAGTTGATCGTGACCACCGGCCCCATGGTCCAGGTGGGGTGGGCCAGGGCCTGCTCCGGCGTGACCTCGGTCAACTCGTCCCGCCGGCGGCCCCGGAACGGCCCGCCGCTGGCGGTGACCACGAGACGGCGTACCTCACCCCGGGTGCCACCGCGCAGGCACTGCGCCAGCGCCGAGTGCTCGGAGTCGACAGGGACGATCTGCCCCGGCCGCTTCACCGCGGCCTTGACCAGCGGGCCGCCGGCCACCAGCGACTCCTTGTTGGCCAGGGCGACGGTACGCCCGGCGCGCAGCGCCGCCAGGGTCGGCGCCAGTCCGAGCGAGCCGACCACCCCGTTGAGCACCACGTCGCACGGCCACTGCGCCAGCTCGGTCATCGCGTCCGGCCCGGCCACGATCTTGGGCAGCTTGAAGTCGCCGGTGGCCCAGCCACGCCGGCTGGCCTCTGAATAGAAGGCGAGCTGGAGGTCCTGGGCGGCGGAGGCCTTGGCCACGCCGACCACCTCGACGCCGAGTTCGAGGGCCTGCGCGGCGAGCAGGTCGACGTTGCCGCCGCCAGCACCGAGCGCCACCACCCGGAACCGGTCCGGGTTACGCCGCACGATGTCGATGGCCTGGGTACCGATCGAGCCGGTCGAGCCGAGCAGGACTAGGTCTCGCGGAGATGTCACCCGGACATTCTTCCTCAGACCGCCTGGACGCTCGCTGGGAGCCTGGCTCGTACCGGTCCCGCCGGGCGCGGACCCGCTCCCGGCGGCAGCCGTCAGAGACTCTCCACGTATCGCTTCGCCTCGGCCAGCTTCCAGCCGGTCCGATCCCGGAGCAGCTTGATCGCCTGAATCTTCTTGCCCTGGTGGGCGAGCGCCGCCACGGCGGTCCGCAGCGCGTCGTCGACCGGCCCGGTCGCCGCCGGGCCCGTAGCGTCCGGCCAGGGCGGTGCCGGCCCGCCCGCCGCCAGTTCGTCGACCACCCGCTTCGCCTCGGCCAACGGCAGGCCGGTCTGCTGGCGCAGCACCTTGATGGCCTCGATCTTCCGCCGCTGCCGGATCAACCGCAGGACCTGCGCCTGCGGCGGTGCCGCCGCGACGGGCCCGCCGTCGCCGGGCGGGGGCCGCGCGACGAGGTCCCTGGGGCGGCCGGCGGCGAGCCGGAGCGCGACCAGGACGACCAGCACGACCGCCAGCGCCGCCGCGAGCGCGAACTGAAGGGCGGGGGACATGCGGGTGACGGTAGCCACCGCCCGCAACCGGCCGGCGGGCGGCACCGGCTGGGCCCGAACCCTCCCGCCCGGCGTCGAGCGGCAGTAGGCTGCGCGGGCATGAGCGAGCGTCAGCGAGCGAATCATCGGTGCAGTGCCGTGGTGCCTCATGCCGTCGCCGAGCGGAGCGAGGTGGCGGCATGAGCGAAGCGAGTAGTGAGCTGCCGTCCCGCGCCGACGTCGTCGTGGTCGGCTCCGGGCACAACGGTCTGGTCTCGGCGATCCTGCTGGCCCGCGCCGGCCTCGACGTGCTGGTGCTCGAGGCGGCCGAAATGATCGGCGGGGCCACCCGCACCGAGAACCCGTTCCCCAAGGTCCCTGGTCTGCGCCACTCCACCGGCTCCTACCTGCTCGGGTTGATGCCGCCGGAGTTGCTCGCCACGCTCGACGTACGCATCCCGGTGCTGCGTCGCGACCCGCACTACTTCCTGCCCACCCCGGGCGGGGTCGGTTCGCCGTACCTGCTCTTCGGCAGCGACGCCGCGGCGAGCCGACGGCAGGTCGCGGAGATGTTCTCCCCCGCCGACGCGGCCGCGGACGACGCGCTCCAGGCCGAGCTGGCCCAGCTCCGCGAGGACCTGGCGCCGGCCTGGCTGACCGAGCCGCTGCCGGTGGAGGAGACCGCCGAGCGGTACGTCCGCCCGGCCCTGCGGCAGGTCTTCGTCGACCTGGTCCGCGGCTCGGTCGCCGACTACCTGGCCCGCTTCGACTTCCGCTCCGAACTGCTGGTCAGCATGTACGCGGTCACGGACGGCCTCTCCGGCCTGAACGCCGGCCCGGACGACCCCGGCACCGGACACAACTTCCTGGTGCACAACATGTGCCGGCTGCCCGGGTCGGGCGGCACCTGGATGATCGCCGAGGGCGGCATGGGCACCGTCTCCCGGACCTTCGCCGACGCCGCCCGCGCCGCCGGAGCGACCATCCTGGCCGGTACGCCGGTCACCGCGATCACCCTGGACGGCGGCGTCGCGTCCGGGGTCGTGCTGGCCGACGGGCGGGAGGTGGCCGCCTCCGTGGTGCTCGGGGCGTGTGATCCGTACCGGTTGATGGAGCTGCTGCCCGACGGCGCGCTCCCGGCGCCGCTGGCCGAGCGGATGGCGGCCGCCCGCCGCCCCGGCACCACGCTCAAGCTGAACCTGGCGTTGACCGGGCTGCCCCGGTTCTCCTGCCTGCCGGCGGACGCGCCCAGCCCGTTCGGCTCCACCATCCACCTGCTCCCCGGCTCGGCGTCGCTGGTCGGCACCGGGGGCGAGTCGCCGATGGCCGCGCTGCGCGCGATGTGGGCGGACGTGCAGGCCGGGCGGCTGCCGGAGGAGCCGACCATCGAGTGGTACCTGCACACCACGGTCGACCCGTCGCTGGCCGACAGCGCCGGGCACCACTCGTCGGCGCTGTTCGTGCAGTCGGTCCCGTACGAGCTGGTCGGCACCACCTGGGACGAGGCGCTGCCCGGTTACGTCTCCCGGTTGATCGACATCTGCGAGCGGTACGCCCCCGGCACCGGCGACCTGATCGCCGACGCGGTGCCGCTCTCCCCGCCCGGAATCGAGGCGCACTTCGGCATCACCGGCGGGCACATCCACCACGTCGACAACACCGTCTCGTTCACCGACCGGATGCCCTACGCCACGGGCGTCGAGGGCGTGTACGCCGGCAGCGCCGGCTGCCACCCGGCCGGCAGCGTGATCGGCGCCGCCGGCCACAACGCCGCCCACCGCATCCTCACCGACCTGGGCAAGGTGTAAGGAGGGGCCCCTTGTTAACGCCTCCGGTAGAGAAGGGTTCCCTTCTCACACCGCAGGCACGGGTCAGCTCCGGAGGTGCGGGTCAGCCCGGGAGGTGCGGGTCACCTCGCTGGGGTGTCGGCGTCGGCGCGCTGGGCACGGATCTTGTGGCCGACGCTGGTCAGGCAGCGGCCGCTGGACAGGTCGAACTTCCAGCCGTGCAGCTGACAGGTGAGCTGGTCGCCCTCGACGATGCCGAACCGGCTCAGGTCCGCCTTCAGGTGCGGGCAGCGGCGCTGCACCACCCAGCCGTCCAGCGTGATGTCCTCCGCGTCGACAGCCCGCTCGTGCTCGTCGTACCAGCCTTCCGCGTATTGGAGGCGCTCCTCCGACAGGCACTTGAAGAAGGCGTAGACGAACTCGTTGTACTGGCCGATCCGGGCCGCGGAGAAGCGGCAGGAGAGGAAGAGCGAGTTGACCCAGTCCACCTCGCCGATGTGCAGCAGGTGCTCGATCAGCGCCCGCTCGGTCCGGAACCGGTAGCGGACCTTCTCGTCCGCGTACGGCCGGACCTCCTTCTCCGGGAAGTCCACCACGATAGATTCAATCGTCTCGCCGCCTGAGTCGTCAGTGCCGACGAGGTCGAAGCGGACCGGTCCGCCGACGCCCTTGGCCAGGTAGATCGACTCGTCCAGCAGCGGCTCGATCCGGCGCTTCATCTCGCCCAGCACGTCGACCTCGGGGTGCCGCCAGGACGCCTTCTCCGCCTCGATGATAGGGCGCTTGCGCTCCCGCATCTCCTCCAGGTGGGCCGCCTTGTTGGCGAAGAACTCCTCGACCGGCACCGGGTGGGTGGTGGTCGCCCCCTCGGTGGTGATCTCGGTGACGCTGCCCGGCAGCAGCACGATGCCGTTGGTGCCGCCGACCTTGGCGTACTCCGCCATGAAGACCGACTGGTCGGGGAAGATGTTGCCCTCGTCGCCGAAGATGTCGTTGAACTGCCACAACGCGTCGTCGAGGAAGCACGGCGGGCCGGCGATCGGAAAGACGTGGTCGGCCTTGAGGTCGTCGATGTAGCGCCAGGTGCGGTCGAACTGCCGGTCCCGCTTCTGCTTGCCGAACGCAGTCTTCGCCGCCTGCGGCAGCTCGTAGACCATCGGGTACCAGATCGCGCCGGAGAACTGGAGCAGGTGCGCGTGCACGTGGCCCAGCTCGGCGAAGACGCTCAGGTCGGTCGGGCGGGCGTCGTTCTGATTGAGCAGCCGGACGCCGTCGTACTCCACCCAGAGCGAGGAGTCCCCGATCGGGCCGTCGGTCGGGCTGGTCAAGGCCTGGATCATGATCTTGAGGCCGCCGGGCAGCTCCACGACCTGCTCGTTCGGGGCCTTGAGGAACTTGGTGAAGCCCAGCGCCCGCAGCTCGTCCTCCATCTCCGAGGTGGGGAACTCGGGCAGCAGGACGGTGGTGTCCTTCGAGATGTGGTCGCGCAGGTGCTTGGCGTCGAAGTGGTCGCGGTGCAGGTGCGACACGTACAGGTAGTCGACCTGCCCCAGGGCCTCCCAGTCGAGCTGGGAATTGTCAGGGAAAGGAAACCAGGAGGCGAAATAGGCCGGATTGACCCACGGGTCGCACAGGATGCTGCCCGCGGCCGTATCGATCCGCATGCTGGCATGTCCCGTACCGGTCACTCGCACCGCAGTCCCCCTCGAAAGGCAATCAGGTGTACGTCCAGACGCTACCGGAGGCAGTGTGGTCGCCGTCCCGCGACGCCGGTAGTGCCCATGCGCCCGTACGGGGGGCGGGTCCAACGGCCCGGGTACGCGGGCGACGCCCAGGGTCCGGGTACCCGTTCAGGCCGGGACCCCGCACCAGTCAGGCCGGGACCCCGCACCGGCCCGGCTGCAGGGCGTGCCAGACTAACCGCAGATCCGATCGCGAGGGAAGGACCGACAGTGGCAGGAAGCGAGCCGGTTACCGCGCCAGATCAGCACAAGCCCGGGCACCGCAAGGCCGGACGGATCCTGGCGGTGCTGTCGGCGGCGATGTTGGTGTTGATGGCGTTCTGCGGCAACCACGAGGGCAGAGTCGAGGACATCTGGCTGGTCGGGATCGCCGCGCTGCTGCTGGCCATCGTGATCGCCGACGCGGTGCTGCGCCGCAACGGGCTGCGGTCCTGACCCGCGCTCGACCGGTACGCGCGAGGGCCCGCCCCCGACCGGGGGCGGGCCCTCGTCGTCGACGGGTCAGCGGCCGAGCAGGATGTCCTGCACGTCCTTGAGCGCGGCGTCGACCTCGGCCTCGAAGTAGCCGCCGGGTACCAGCCCGAAGCGCAGGGTGTCCAGGTCATTCGGGTTCACCGGCATCGGGTTGCGGCCCTGCATGCCACCGAGCAGGCTGTCGAAGAACCGGTTGACCTGGTCCGGATCGTAGCCGCTACCGAAGCGGCGCACCTGGAACCTGCGGCGGATCTGGTCCACCTGGTAGAGGTCGCTGCCGGGCGGGCCGGCCATCGGCGGGCCCGCGACGGGTGGGCCGCCCATTGGTGGGCCCGCGACGGGCGGACCGCCCATCGGCGGGCCTGCGACGGGTGGGCCGCCCA